>JBBADV010000007.1 GCA_041656295.1 Kiritimatiellales bacterium
GTCTTTTTCGCGCACATGCCTTTGAACCGGCTTGCGCCCGAAACAATGTAGATCACCGACTGACCCAACCCAACCATCCCTGGACCAACGGACAGGTTGAGCGGATGAACCGAACATTGAAAGAGGCCACGGTGAAGCGTTATCACTATGGAACCCATGATCAGCTGAAAGAACACATACAGACCTTTTTGATGGCCTGTCACTTTGCCAAACGGCTCAAAGCATTACGCGGTCTTACGCCATACGAATATCTCTGCAAACTCTGGACTTCTGATCCAGATCGCTTTAAATTTGATCCGTTCCAGCACACTGGTGGGACTAAACATCTAGACAGGATGTCCAGATTCTTTTTAATTCTTCCATGAGAAGGCAAGTCTAAAGCCGTTTGACCTCAATGAGCGAATCGAAACGCAATTGTGCCACATTGAAGAACTCAAAAAACAGACCGGGGAACCAGCCGCTTGACAACCTGCACCCAAAGAACTGCCTCATAACCATCAACGATCAAAACCCCTCACCCCATCGGTGTCTTTTTGATATGAGGCAATACGCCTGTCAATTTTTTTCCTTCTCTTTATTGCCTCTTTGCGAAAAATCCGTTTTCATCCATTTAAATCCGCGATGATAGATAATATAAGGAGGCAAAATGAGTAACGAAAGCGCAATTAATTATCCGATCCCTGAAGAGAAGGGCGAAAACGGACTTGGTTCCGTGCGGATTCATAATAATGTAATCTCTGTTATTGCTGCCGAAGCGGCGGCGCGAGTGCCCGGTGTGGTTGAACTTTCCGGTACGCTGGTGGATGAGCTCGCCGATATGATTGGCAAGAAAAGCCGTGATCGCGGAATCCGCGTTGCCGTTGAATCCGAAAACAGCATTGTAATTGAGCTGACGGTCGTACTTGAATTCGGCATCAATATCCCGGATACCTGTGCAAAACTGCAGACCGAGGTGAAAGATGCGGTGGAAAATATGACCGGCAAAAATGTTCAGTCTGTAAATATTTCTGTGCAGAGTATCCGCCGTTCCGGCAAAACAGAGGCGTAATAGTATGAAAAAACTTTTGCATGGATTAAGTATTATTCTGCTGGTGCTGCTGCCGCTGATGTTCGGCGGTGTAATTGTGTACGGCAGCCTGTTCCAAAGAATTGACGAAATTCTCTCGCCGGTTCGCGATTCAAAACTGACCGGCATCATGACGGGGCTGATTCTGATTCTGATTGCACTGCTTTATCTGTTCACGCTCGGCAAGCGCCGTCCGAAAGTAAAATCCATTTCGTTTGAATCGGACGCCGGTGCTGTTTCTATCAGCGTGAACGCGGTGCGCGATTTTATTCGCAAAACCGGCGAAGAATTCAGCGCCGTGGAGCATATCGATCCAAAACTACGGGCCGACAAAGAAAACATCGGCATCGACCTGGACGTGAAGATAAAAGCCGGTTCGCGAATTCCCGAACTGTCGCAGGTGCTTCAAACCCGTGTACGCGAGAGTCTGCGCGACGGACTTGGCATCACAGATGTCAGTGATATCAAGGTACGCGTTCAGGAGATTGTCGGTGATATCCCTGTACCGCACGGAGAAGAAAATTAATCCGTGAGAAGCAAATCGCCGCAACTCGTTATCGTTGGTTCAATCGGCATCGACACCATTGAAACTCCGCACGCAAGACGTGAGGAGATTCTCGGCGGCTCTGTCAGTTATGCCTGTATGGCCGCCTCCTTTTTTACGCGCCCCGGTATGGTCGGCGTGGTCGGTACTGATTTTCCAGCAGAGTATCGCACCGCATGGAAAAAAGCGGGTATTGATCTCGCCGGACTGCAAACTGAGCAAGGCCGCACATTCCGGTGGAGCGGTGTGTATGAACAGAATATGGACAGTCGCAGCACACTGTCCACCGAGTTGAATGTATTTGAAAATTTTTCGCCGGAAATTCCGGATTCATACCGCGCGGCGCCCTATCTTCTTCTTGCCAATATTGCGCCGGAATTACAGTTGCACGTCCTTGATCAGATGACTGCACCGGAATTCATCCTGCTCGATACGATGGACTTATGGATCAATAGTGCGCGCCCGAAATTGCTCGAAGTCATTGCGCGCTGCACCATGCTCACCGTCAATGAATCCGAAGCACGTCTGCTTGCGGATACAAATTCACTGCTCACTGCCGCGCAGCGGCTGCTCAAGCTCGGTCCGCATTATGTGTTGATTAAAAAAGGCTCCGCCGGCAGTATGCTTGTGTCTGATAACGGAATTTTTCTACTGCATGCGTTTCCTCCTGAAATGGTGAAAGATCCCACCGGCGCCGGTGATACGTTTGCCGGCGGATTGATGGGTGCACTTGCTGAAGCCGGTAAAATTGATGAAAAATCCATTCGCCAGGCGATGGCATACGGTAGCGTTATCGCAGCGTTCGGCGTCGAGGAATTCAGTCAGCAGCGTCTTGAGGAGATTAACCGCCGGCAAATTGACCAGCGCATGGATTTGTTCAAATCAATGGTAGCGCTTTAAAAAAGAATATTATAGAGTCCACTGAAGCCAGAGATTTTTGGCAGGCAGGATGCCGCTGGATTGAAAGGAGAAAATTATGGCAACGTGGGCAATCGTTCTGGCATGTGGTAAAGAGCAGGAAATCAGTCCGGGCACGGACGTTGCATTCCTTGCCCTCGGTTCACGTCCCATCCTCTCCCGGTCACTGCAGATTCTTGAGCAAAATTCAGAGATTGCCGGCATTGTTGTCGTTGTCAAAAAAGACCGCATTGATACCACCCTCCACTTAATACGCTCTTTTGGCTGCCGTAAAATTTCTGCTATTGTCGCCGGCGGGTCGGTGCGTTTAACGAATCTGAAAAACGCTTACGCTCAGGTGCCGGATAGTGCCACCCTTGTTGTCGTACACGATGCATCGCGCCCGTTTGTCACCGATCAAATCGTTACGGATAGCGTCAAGGCCGCCAAACGGTACGGCGCTGCCGTCACTGCTGCGCGCAGCGTTGACGCTGTAAAATTTGCTGCTAGAGGACAGAAAGCCGAAAAAGACATTGATCGTAACTCTATCTGGCTCGTCCAGACGCCGCAGGCATTCAAGCGTCCGGTTTTTGAAAAAATATTGAAAAGTAAAGAGAGGCTCAAAGACGATGAATCTGCGCTGCTCGGAAAAACAAAGCAGCCAATTCATCTCGTTGCCGCCACTGCCGGTAACATGAAAATCCGCTCAGCTGAAGACCTTACCGTCGCTTCCGCCATTCTCAGTGCTTCCCGCAAAGATCTTCTCTAGAAAAAGAAATCACGAATATTGAATGAGAGCTTCAACGATCGTGAGGATCTGTGACGCGGGGTGCGGTATAATATTCAGAATAATTCAATTTACGCGCTGTTGAAGTGCCGGTAGAGTGTGTGCCGGTTTTTTATCAGAGAAGGAGAGTTGTCATGGGTCAAAACTATTTTAATTCACTGCCGTTTCGGCGTCAGCTGCAGGAGCTTGGAACCTGCCGGTTTATGGACGCATCCGAATTTTCTAAGGGCTGCGAATATGCTAAAGGCAGGAAGATCGTAATTATCGGCGCCGGCGCGCAGGGGCTGAATCAGGGACTGAATATGCGCGACAGCGGCCTGGATGTTTCCTATACACTGCGTGATTCTGCCATTCATGAAAAACGGCAGTCCTGGAAAAATGTGACAGAAAACGGGTTCAAGGTCGGAACCTATCAGGAAATGCTGCCGGCTGCTGACATCATCATGAACCTCACGCCGGACAAACAGCATACGGCGGTGGTTGAAGCAGTGATGCCGCTGATGAAAAAAGGTGCCACGTTTTGTTATGCACACGGTTTTAATATTGTTGAAGAAGGGACGGATTTCCGTCCGGATCTCACAGTGATTATGGTCGCACCGAAATCTCCGGGCTCCGAAGTTCGTGAAGAATACAAACGCGGTTTCGGTGTTCCGACGCTGATCGCGGTACATAAAGAAAACGATCCAAACGGCGACGGCCTTGAAATCGCTAAAGCGCTCGCATCGGCACAGGGCGGCGATCGCGCCGGCGTGCTGGAATCGTCTTTCGTTGCCGAAGTGAAGTCCGACCTGATGGGTGAGCAGACCATTCTTTGCGGTATGCTGCAGGCCGGTTCATTACTGTGTTTTGATAAAATGATCGAGCAGAAAATCGACGCCGGTTACGCCGCAAAACTGATTCAATACGGCTGGGAAACGGTAACGGAAGCACTGAAACAGGGCGGCATTACCAATATGATGGACCGCCTCAGCAATCCGGCAAAAATCAAAGCATTCGATCTTTCAGAAGAGCTGAAAGATATAATGCGTCCGCTGTTTGAAAAGCATATGGATGATATTCTCACCGGCGAGTTTTCGCGCATAATGATGGAAGACTGGGCGAATGGTGATAAAAATCTGCTCACCTGGCGTGAAGAAACCGCAAAAACCGCATTCGAAAAAACTGCTGCCGGAGATATGGCCATCAGCGAACAGGAATATTTTGATCATGGAATTCTGATGATCGCCATGGTTAAAGCGGGCGTTGAACTGGCATTCGAAACAATGGTTGAAGCCGGAATTGAGCCGGAATCCGCCTATTACGAATCGCTGCACGAAACACCGCTGATTGCCAATACGATCGCACGCAAAAAATTGTACGAAATGAACCGTATCATTTCCGACACCGCCGAATACGGCTGTTATTTGTTTGCACATGCCTGTGTGCCGCTGCTCAGGGATTTCATGCAAGACATCGACACAACGGTAATCGGTAAAGGTCTGAACGCTAAAGATAACAGTGCCGACAACCGCCTGCTCGTTCGGGTTAACGCCGCGATTCGCGAGCACTTTATTGAAGAAGTCGGCGCTGAACTGCGCGCTTCAATGACAGCAATGAAATCGCTGGGACGATAATCAGCGCCGGTACATGAGACGGGAGGCGTTTCGGCTGGTTTTCCGGCTGCCGGCTGTATTTCTAGAATAAGAAAATCTGTGCACGATCACAGTATTGCGTATTTTTGCCCGGGTTCTGATATTGAAGCTTCTGGCATTCCACGAGATGGAGGAATTGTGAATAAAGAGTTTTTTTTGAAAGAGCTGAGCTCCGGTGTTTTTTATTACAGCCTGCCGGAACTGGAGAAGCAGGGCGGCTACGATTTTTCGCGGCTGCCGTTCGTCATTAAGATCCTGCTGGAATCACTGCTGCGGATGCAGGGTCATCCGGCGTACACGCCGCAGCACATTGATTCGCTGGCGAAGTGGAGCCCGGGTGCCGTTCAGGAAGAACTGCCGTTTATGCCGGCGCGTGTGCTGCTGCAGGATTTTACCGGCGTACCGTGTGTGGTGGATTTAGCGGCACTGCGGTCGGCCATGCAGCGCGCCGGCAAAAATCCGGCGCAAATTGAACCGCAGGTGCCGGTGGATCTGGTAGTCGACCATTCGGTGCAATTGGATGCGGCGGGTTGTGCGGCGGCGCTGGAAATCAATGAAAAACGTGAATTTGAACGTAACGTGGAGCGCTACCGGTTTTTAAAGTGGGGGCAGAACGCGTTTCATACACTCCGCGTGCTGCCGCCCGGATTGGGAATTTGTCATCAGATTAATATGGAATACTTGGCAACATGTGTTGCCAAGGAAGGCACTGAAACACTAAGCACAAAGGCACAAAGAGACAAATCGGCAATTGTGTTCCCTGATTCGCTGGTGGGAACGGACAGCCATACGACGACGATTAATTGTATGGGCGTGCTGGGCTGGGGTGTCGGCGGGATCGAAGCGGAAGCGGCGATGCTGGGGCAGCCGATTCCGATTCTGACACCGGAGGTCGTCGGTTTTAAATTTACCGGCGCACTGCGCGCCGGCGTAACGGCAACGGACCTGGCGTTAACCGTAACGAAGATGCTGCGCGACAAAGGTGTGGTTGGGAAACTGGTTGAATTTTACGGCGCCGGTGCCGCGAATTTGAGTCTGGCGGATCGCTGTCCGGTGGCGAATATGGCGCCGGAATACGGTGCGACAACCGGATTTTTTGCGATCGACGAAAAGACAATCGAGTATCTGCGCGAGACAGGCCGCAGCGAAGAGCAGTGCGCGCTGATTGAAGCCTATTGCAAAGTGCAGGGCATTTGGGGGTACGAAACGGAAGCGGATTATAATGATACGCTCGAGTTGGATCTTTCGCTCGTTGCTCCGGCGCTGGCCGGGCCGAGTCGCCCGCATCAGCTTTTGCATCTTTCAGATGTGAAAAACGCCGGAAGTCGAAAGCCTGAAAGTCAAACGTCGGAGACTTGCGGCCTTAAGACCTGCGACCTTCGACAAAATTCCGTTGTTATTGCCTCCATCACAAGCTGCACGAATACGGCGCACCCGGGTCTGTTGATGGGTGCGGCGCTGGTGGCAAAAAAGGCGGTGGAAAAAGGCTTAACAGTGCCGGCGTTTGTAAAGACGTCGTTCGCACCGGGCTCGCGCGCAGCGGCGGCGTATTTAGAGAAAGCCAATCTGATGCAGCCGCTGAATGAACTCGGTTTTCAGATTGCAGCATACGGCTGTGCGACGTGTATCGGCAACAGCGGTCCGCTCGCACCGGAAATTGAAGAGGAAATCCGTGCGAAAAATTTGACAGTAGCGGCGGTGCTTTCAGGCAACCGTAATTTTGAAGGCCGTGTGCATCCGCTGACAAAAGCGAATTTCCTGGCGTCGCCGCCGCTGGTGGTGGCGTATGCGCTCGCCGGTACGGTGGATATTGATTTGTCGCAAGATCCTATCGGCACCGCAAAAGATGGTTGTGCAGTTTATCTGAAAGATATCTGGCCGACGACAGATGAACTGAATACAGCGGTGGCACAGGCGGCGGATCCCGAATTTTACACCGGCGTTTATAAGGATACAGCGGCAATCAGTCCGGAGTGGGCGGCACTCGAAACGGCGACCGGTCAGGTATTCGTGTGGGATGAACATTCAACCTATGTGCGCGAGCCGGCATTTTTTGCAGGCTGCGAAAAGCCGCCGGTGCCGCCGGCGGATATTTCCGGCACGCGCGTGCTTGCTCTGTTCGGTGACTTTATTACAACGGATCATATTTCTCCGGCGGGTAACATTGCAAACAATTCACCGGCGGCGGAATATCTGCGTGCACACGGTGTGGCGGAGCGCGACTTTAACTCCTACGGTTCGCGTCGCGGGAATCATGAAGTGATGATGCGCGGCACATTTGCGAATATTCGCATTAAAAACCGGATGATCGACGGCGAGGGCGGTCGTACCGTTTGTTACGCCGGGGATGATGCCGGTGAGGAGATGACGATTTATGATGCGGCGGTGAGGTATACTGATGCCGGCATTCCGCTGGTGGTGATTGCCGGCAAGATGTACGGCGCCGGTTCATCACGCGACTGGGCGGCAAAAGGGCCGAAACTGCTCGGTGTAAAAGCGGTACTTGCTGAAAGTTTTGAGCGGATTCACCGCTCGAATCTCGTTGGCATGGGTATTCTGCCTTGTGAATTCATAAATGGTGAAACGGCAGAAAGCCTTGGATTGACCGGAAAAGAGACAATTTCAATCTCCGGCATTGCTGGAGGTTTTGCGCCGGGCAAAATTCTTACTGTAACGGCTGATGATAAAATATTTCAGGTGAAAGCGCGCGTTGATACGCCGCTGGAAATTGACTATCTGAAAAACGGCGGAGTGCTGAATTACGTCCTGCGCAATTTTATTGTGCAGTGAGTTCGGCGTTCAGCGTTTAGAGTTCAGGGTTGATTATTGTAGAAGTTACCGTTGATTTTACCCTCATTTCTTTTAAAGTTTTGCGTCGGGAGAAATGGATGAAGATCGAACGGTTTGAAGATATCGAAGATTGGAAACTGGGCAGGCAACTGGCAAATTTAATTTACGGGTTTACGGCGAATAAACCATTCGCAATGGATTATGGATTGCGGGATCAGATTCAACGGGCATCCGGTTCTGTGATGCATAATATTGCCGAAGGATTTGATTCCGGTTTGAATCCTGAATTTGTAAGATTCTTAAGTTATGCCAAACGATCCTGCACTGAAGTGCAAAGTGGGCTTTATCTCGCGGTGGACCGGAATTATATTGCACAGAACCAATTTAACTCAGCATATCAATTGGCAGAAAAAGCGAAGGCCACAATTGGCGGTTTTATCCGGTATTTAAAAACTCATCCAAAACCCTGAACCCTGAACCCTGAACCCTGAATCATGAACTATGAACATATTATCATCGATGGCTACAACCTGATGTATCAGGATCAGGATGCGCGTCACCGGCGGGACAATCTGATGACAGCGCGCCAGTTCATTGTGCGGAAAATTGAAAAACTTACCGGCGGGATGGCGGGGAAAATTACGGTGGTATTTGACGGACGCGAAAGCGGAGTGGATGCCTCGCTAACGTCGGCACAAATAGAAGTGCTCTTCTCGCCGGCGAACCGCACCGCCGACGGTGTGATCGAACAGATGGTACACGATGCTGAAATGCCGGAAAATATCCTGGTGGTGACGTCGGACTGGGTCGAACAGCGGCTGGTGTCGGTTTTCGGTGCCACGGTAATTTCGTGCCGGGAATTTCTGTTGAGATACGAAACGGCGGAGCCGTTGAAAAAAAGTTTCGGCGCGAAAAGTCGAAACGGGCAGCATGGACAAAGCCTGGGAGACTTCTTTCCGGAAAGCTGAACATGTCGAAAGTGAAGGGCAGTCGAATGATTTTTGACTTTAAGACCTTTGACTTTCGATCCTTAAATACGAGATTATTCATCCATGCGCGTTTTAATCATAGGTGCGGGTAATGCGGGGCAGCAGCTGGCGGAACGGCTGGTTGCTGAGAAACATGACGTCGTGATGATCGACCCGGATCCCAAGGTGCTGGCGCTGGTGGAAGCGCGGCTGGATGTACTGACCGTGGCAGGATCAGGTTCCAGTCCGCGCATACTGTCGGAAGCGCAGCTTGAAAAATCGGATTTGATTATTTCGGTGACCGACAGCGATGAGGTGAATATTCTGACCTGCCTCTGCGCACATGCCGCCGGTGTTCCGCGCAAAGTTGCGCGCGTATCAAGTCCGGAATATATTTATGCAAACGGAACCTATGATTTACGTGCGATGGGCATTGATCTGATAATTAACCAGAAACAGGAATGCGCACTGGAAATTTTTAATATGCTGCAAATGCCGGGCGCACAGGAGGCGTTCCGGCTGTTTGACGGCAAGGTGATGGTCGCCGGTTTTCCGGTCAGTGTAATCAGTCCGCTGTACGGTCGTACACCGGCAGAGTGCGAGCGGCTTGATTTGATTCAAAGCATTCGCATGATCGCAATCCGGCGCGGCGATAAGCTCGTTGTGCCGCACGGTGACACAGTGTTTCAGAAAAACGACCGGCTCTATCTCGTTGGGAAACCGGCGGACGTCGCCGCATTTTTTGAGTGGGTTTCTGCGGATTTAAAACCGTTTGAAAAAGTTGTTATCGCCGGCGGCGGCGATATTGGACTGATGCTGGCTGAACTGCTTGAAACGAAAACCGATTGCGTGGTGATCGAGAAGAATGAAGAGCGTGCAAAATACTGTTCCTCTGTATTAAAAAAAGCGCTGGTGCTGCGCGGTGATGCGCTGACGGACAGTACGATGGAAGAGGCGGGACTGACGGAACATACCGCGTTTGTGGCGCTGACCGGCGATGATGAAGATAATATTATGGGCTGCCTGGTGATGCAAAAGCGCGGTGCGGCATTCACCGTAACGCAGATTACACGTACCGATTATGTGCCGGTGATTGAACAGCTTTATCTCGTAAACCGCGTAGTCAGCCCGTACATTTCCATGACGAATGCAATTCTGCATTATCTGCGTTCTCATAAGGTCCGGGCGGCATCGCTGCTGCACAACCTGCCGGGTGAGCTGCTGGATGCAACGCTGAATGAAAAAAGCAGACTGGCCGGGAAAAAAATTAAAGAGGTAAAATTTCCGCGCGAATCTATTATTGCCACCGTGATGCGCGCCGGCGAAGTGCTGACGGCGACCGGCGATCTGGAGTTAGCCGCCGGCGATCGCGTGCTGATTTTTTCGCATCCGGACGCTGTGAAGAAAATTGAGGCGATATTTTTGAAGTAGCGATCAAAGATCAGGCACGGAAAACTGTGAACTCCGAACTCTGAACTGTTAACAATGAATAAGCGCGCAGTATCTCATATTACAGCCGTGGTAACGCTGGTGATCGGACTGGCGATGGGCGTGTGCGGCGGACTGTCACTTTACTGGAATGACCCGGCAAACATTCCCGCCGGTTTTTTCATCTCTGCCGGAATCACTGTGTGCATTGCGCTGCTGCTGTCCTTTTTAACGCGCGGCGATTTTAATCTGACGCGCCGCGACGGGTTTGGGATTGTCACGTTCGGCTGGATTTTTGCGGCGCTGTTCGGCGCGCTGCCGTACATTGTTTCCGGTATTATTCCGGAAATAAACGAAGCCGTTTTCGAAACGATGTCCGGCTTCACCACGACCGGTGCGTCCGTCCTGCCGTCCGCTGCGCCCGGTTATGACACACTCGAAAGTCTGCCGCGCGGAATTCTGTTCTGGCGCTCACTGACGCAATGGTTCGGCGGCATGGGTGTGCTCGTGCTGTGTGTTGCAATTCTGCCGTTTCTCGGCGTCGGCGGCATGCAGATTTACCGTGCCGAAATGCCGGGTCCGGCGAAAGACCGCTTAACACCGCGCATCACCACCACCGCCAAACTGCTGTGGGGTGTCTATTTTTTTATTACTGTGATGCAGGCGCTGTTGCTGCATTTTATCGCCGGACTGACGTGGTTCGACGCAGTCTGCCATTCATTCACCACTATCGCCACCGGCGGATTTTCAACGCGTACGGACAGCATCGGCGCCTATGCCAGCCCGTCCGTCGACTGGATTGTAACGGCATTTACTTTTATCGCCGGAATTAATTTTGCATTGCACTACCGTGCACTTTCCGGACGTCCACTGAGTTATTTCCGTGATCCGGAATGCCGGTTTTATTTTGTATTTCTGTTCATTTCCGGAATCTTTTTTGCATTCAATACACTGCCGCTGTATGCGGGAAATTTTGCAGAATCGCTGCGCGCCGGTTTTTTCCAGGGTACCACCATTATCACCACCACCGGTTATTCCACGGCGAATTATGATTTATGGCCCTCTTCTTCGCGCATGCTGCTCGGCATCATGATGTTTACCGGCGCGTGCGCCGGTTCAACATCCGGCGGCGTAAAACTGGTGCGCGTGTTTGTCATTCTTAAGAAAATGCTCAAAGAAATCAGACAGTTTATGCGCCCGCAGGCCGTATTGCAGATCAAACTCGGCGGACGTCCGGTGGGCGATGAAGTCGAAGCCAATATCGCGGCATTTTTCGGAATTTATATCGGTATTTTTATCGTCACCTCATTTCTGATGACATTTTTTCTGCCTGATCTCAGCAGCGCAATAACGGCAGTGCTGACAACACTCAGCAACGTCGGTCCCGGATTCGGCGCGGTTGGACCGGTGCATGACTACGCCGGCATTTCGCTCTTCGGGCAAATCATCCTCACCGGCTGCATGCTGCTCGGCCGGCTCGAACTTTATACCGTGCTCGTTCTGTTTCTGCCGGGATTCTGGAAAAAGTAAGAGAATGGAGTGTTGGAATACTGGAACGAAGGAATAATGGCTGAATTAAAGAAGAAAAAAGTAAAGCGGGCAGCGTCACTACCTGGATGAAATTGAAAAGTTCTGATATTGAAGGCCGGAAAGTCATTTCCGGTTTTCGACTTGCGACGTTCAGACCTTAGACTTGAGACTGAAAATATGCCGAAAAACAAAAATCTATCACTCCATCATTCCAATATTCTAACCGTGTCTCTCATCAGTCTCGGCTGTGCAAAAAACACAGTGGATTCTGAGCTGATTCTCGGCCGTTTTGTTGAAAGCGGCTGGCTGATTGCTGAAGAGCCTGCGGATGCCGACATTTGTCTCGTAAACACCTGCGGATTTATACAGGACGCGCGCGCTGAAGCCGCCGGCGTTTTAAATGAAATGCGTGCCCTGAAAAATACAGGAAAACTGCGTGCGGTCGTCGCGCTCGGGTGTTTAGTCAAGCGCGCTGCTGATGCACCGGAGCTCGCCGGATTTCTCGCCGGAGCCGATGCGCAGGTTCCATTTTCCGGCTACAGCCGTCTGCCTGAATTCTGTGCCGAACTGCTTGGAAATGCCGGCGCCGGAATCCCGGCGGAAAGTTACAGCGAATTTCTTTTGCAGCCGCGTTTGCGAATCGGATCACCGCACACTGCGTATTTAAAAATTTCCGAAGGCTGTTCCAATCCGTGCCGGTTTTGCTCCATTCCGAAAATTCGCGGCCGGCAAATCAGCCGGCCGATGGACGACATTATGAACGAAGCACGGGCATTGATCGATGCCGGTGCAGTAGAGCTGAACTTCATTGCACAGGATACTACCGCATACGGCAAAGAGTTTTCCGGCGAACCGCAACTGCACAATTTATTGCGCCGGTTGCGTGATGGAATTAACGACGATGTATGGTTCCGTCTGCTGTACGCCTGTCCGCAGCATTTAACACGCCAGGTGCTCGACATCATGGCATCCGACGAACGCTTCTGCCGGTACATCGACCTGCCGCTGCAGCATATTTCCGATCCGATGCTCGCTGTGATGGGACGTGTACTCAACAAAAAAGAAACCATTGAAATACTCGATTTAATCACCACCGCATTGCCGGGTACTGCAATCCGCACCGCCTTCATCACTGGACATCCCGGTGAGACCGATGCCATGTTTGAAGAGCTGCTGGATTTTATCAATGAAGGGCGTTTTACACATGCCGGCGTTTTCACCTATTCGCCGGAACCCGGCACGCTGTCAGCCCAAATGCATGATGCCGTTTCGCCGGAAATCAAAGCCGAACGCCGGAACCGCTTAATGGAAGCGCAGCAGAAAATATCAGCAGCGCGCTGCGCCGCACGCGTCGGAACCACGGTGGAAGTCATGATCGACGGAGCAGGGGAGGAATGCAATATTGCCCGCTCACAGTTCGAAGCGCCGGAGGTTGACGGTGTCATTTTCCTGCCGCAATTCGAAGCGGTTCCGGGCGATCGCTATGATGCGGTTATCACTGCCGCCTCGGACTACGATCTCGCTGCTGACCCTGTCTAGAATGTATTGATTTGCCATTATAATATTTTATGCTGAACCCATGAAAACGGTGTCTGCGGCAGAAATGAGAGAACTGGATCGCCGGACGATTGAAGAATCCGGAATTCCCGGCGAAGAGTTGATGCGTCGCGCCGGCAGAGGCGTCGCCGCTATCGCGATGGAAATGCTCATGGCGCGCGGTGGGAAATCCATTCTGATGCTCGCCGGCACCGGCAATAACGGCGGTGATGTGTTTGCGGCGGCAGCGGAACTGGCAGAATCGGATATCCATATCGAAGTCTGGATTTGCGGAGCGCAGAGTAAAATTTCCGGCGACGCACAAACACATTTAGGAAAAATGATTCGCGCCGGAATTCTGCCGAAAGAAATCTCGACCGCGTCTGATTTAATTCCAGTTGCGGCGCCGGATTTAATGATCGACGGACTGCTCGGTACCGGCGCCACCGGTGCGCCGCGCGGCTTTATGGCGTCGCTCATTGAATGGATAAATGCCGCGGCACAGTTTGCGGCCGTGCTTTCCATCGATCTTCCATCCGGCGTCGATTCCGATTCCGGTGACGTTTCCGGCGCGGCGGTAAAAGCGGATTTAACGGCAACGCTGGCACTGCCGAAAACCGGATTCATTCAACCATCTGCCGCACCGTATGCCGGTCATATTAAAGTGATCGACATCGGAATTCCGGCGGCACTGGTTGATCAAATCGAGGGCAATCAAGAAGCTGAACTGATTGACCGCACCGATCTTTTTATTCCGCGCCGCGAACGCGACAGTTATAAAAATCAGTACGGACACGTTTTATTATTCGGGGGTGAAAACGGCGCCGCCGGCGCCATTGCCATGTCGGCGCGCGCGGCGCTGCGTTCCGGCGCCGGTCTGGTCACGGTGATCACAGCGCCGGAAATTGCGCCGCTGGTTTCCATCCTCGCCGGCGCGGAAATCATGGTGCATGGATTTTCCCGCCGCCGGAAAATTGATTTTTCAGATTTTGATGCAGTTTTAGCCGGTCCCGGAATGGCGCCGGAAAAATCGACAAAACAGTTTGTTGAAAGCCTGCTGAATACACTGCACGTGCCGTTAATTCTTGATGCCGGTGCGTTGTGCGTTGCACCGGAAAAAATCTTCGGCGCAATATGTCCGGTAATTTTAACCCCGCATCCCGGCGAATTCCGGCGGATGTTCGGTGCACCGGACACCGGCCGTTTAAAGCAGGCGCGCACCGCCGCTGAAAAAACCGGCGCGGTCGTTGTGCTGAAAGGTGCCGGAACCGTTGTCGCCGCACCGGGCAAAATTTCCGGCGTAAATATGACCGGCAATCCCGGTATGGCGACCGCCGGCGCCGGTGATGTACTGGCCGGAATGATCACTGCGCTCGCCGGCAAAGGAATGGATCCGTTTGATGCCGCCAAGACTGCTGTATTTCTTCACGGAACCGCCGGCGAGTTCGCCGCGCTGGATTACGGACAGGAGTCGATGACTGCTGAAAATATCATCGACGCACTGCCGGATGCATTCCGCTCGTTACAAATTCGTTAATGTAGAAATGAATGTGGCGCAGACTTTCCTGTCTGCGCACGGAACGCGACGAGGGCGTCGCGTCTACTTTCCAAAACGCCGGGAATGAAAATGAAATAGATCCGCAGATAACAAAAACAGACGGACGCAGATTTTCAGCGCATCTGCGTCCATCTGCGGAAAATTTTTTAGCAAAGCAGAGAAGTAGACGCGGCGCCCTCGCCGCGTTCTCTGCGCACGGAACGCGACGGGGGCGTCGCGTCTACTTTTGGCGGGACGGCGGCTTGCCGTCCGCGGTCGCCGAGGCCGGCGACCCTCCAGCTCGCAAAAAAGAATCTCGCTTATTCCTCATTGGTCATACAAGCCGGCTGGCGCGTTGTTTGCAAAACGCCCTGCCACACCCATCCGTGCGGATCGACGAGTTTGCGCGCAGAGATCATGTCGATCGGCAGATGCACGAGCCGGTGATTATGCAATCCAACGACCATGCCGATTTTGCCGGCCATTGCCGCGTGCATGGCATTATATCCGAGGAATAAACAGTATTCAGAATCGGCGGCATTCGCCGGCGTACTGCGAATGGTGTAACTGGGATCGATGTATTTTACATTGATTTCACACTTCTGTTTCGCAAACCAGCGCCTCATTTCGTCGCGCAGAAATACACCGATGTCGGCCAGTTTTTTATTACCGGATTTATCAACGCCGGCGACGTGATCGGGCACCAGATCCTGCCCGGCGCCTTCAGCGACAACCACCACGGCATGATCTTTCTTCTCAAGCCGCCGGCGGAGGTGTTCAAAAAATCCGTTCGGCCCGTCCAGATCAAAAGGCACCTCGGGAATCAGACAAAAATTTACGTTGCTGTTGGCTGCCGCGGCGGACGTTGCAATCCAGCCGGATTCGCGCCCCATCAGTTTAACGAGTCCAACACCATGCCGGTTGGCTTTTGCTTCGGCATGCGCACAGTTGATAATGCCCCAGGCAACCTGAACGGCTGTTTGAAATCCAAATGAGCGCTCAATAACGCCAATGTCATTATCAATTGTCTTCGGCACGCCGATCACAGCAATATCCAGCCCTTGCACACGAATTTCATCCTGAATATCGCGTGCACCGCGCAGCGTGCCGTCGCCGCCGATGGCGATGAGAATGTTAACTTTATAGTGGCGCAAGGTATGTACAATCTCTTTGGTGTCCTGCGGACCGCGCGACGATTTTAGAATCGTGCCGCCTTTTTCATGGATTTCGTCGGTATTATCCGGCGTCAGATCAATGGGCGGATGGAAATATTTGGCGACGAGTCCCTCGAAGCCGTACTGGAAACCGAGTACTTTTTTTACGCCGTAGCCCTCTTTAGCACAGAATGTCACCGCGCGGATCACATCGTTCAGGCCGGGACAAAGTCCGCCGCATGTGACCACGCCGACGATGACTTCTGCCGGATTGAAATGAATTTTTTCGCGCGCACCGGCGCGTTCAAAATATTCAATTCCGTCGACACTGCTCCCTTCCGGATAGTCAAACGCGTGAACTTTACGGATGATTCCGTTGTCATCATAAAAAAACTTCTGACACTTTGCCTTAAAGGGAGAATCAAATGTGCATTCACCCAGCGTGTCGATTTTTATCAGTTTAGCCATAACAATTCCTTAAAACTGCGAAAGAAAACGGACATCGTTTTCGTAGAGCATACGAATGTCTTTGATGCCATACATAATCATGGCCAGGCGTTCGATGCCCATGCCGAATGCGAAGCCGGTGACTTTTTCCGGATCGTACCCGACGTTGCGGAATACATTCGGATCAACCATGCCGGCGCCGAGAATTTCAATCCACCGGCTTTTGCCGCCGACCTCAAAAAAGAAGTCGACTTCAAAACTCGGTTCGGTGAATGGAAAGAAATGCGGGCGGAAACGGATTTTAACGTTTTCGCCGAGAAACTGTTTCGCGAAATAAGCGAGCGTTCCTTTCAGATCCGCCATCGAAACATTTTCGGCAACGTACAGCCCTTCGACCTGATGAAAGTTCGCGCTGTGTGTTGCATCCGGCGTGTCGCGCCGGTAACAGCGTCCCGGTGCGATGATGCGGACCGGCGGCTGATGACTTTCCATATAGCGTACCTGCACCGGCGATGTATGACAGCGCAGCAGATCGCCGCTATTCAGATAAAAGGTGTCCTGCTCGTCGCGCGATGGATGATCCGGTGGCGTGTTCAGCGCGTCAAAGTTGTTCCAGACAGTTTCAATATCCGGCCCGTCGGCTACCGTGAATCCGATGGTTTGAAAAATTTCAATGATGCGTGCCGTAACTTTGCTGATCGGATGTTCGGAGCCGAGTGCCGGCCAAAGTCCCGGCCTGGTCGGATCAAACGATCCGCTTTTTTTCACACCGGCAGTCAGCGTTTCCTGCCGTTCTCTGATCAAATCTGTCAGTTCGTTTTTCAGTGCATTCGCCGATTTTCCAAATACCGGCTTCTCTGCCGGCGGCACGGATTTCAACTGCGCCATCACCTCCGGCAGCAATCCGTTACGTCCCAGATATTTAATACGTACTGCTTCCAGGGCTGCCGCATCTGCCGCGCCGTGTGCTTCTGCCCGCGCAGTTTCCCTGATTTGATTAAGTTCCTGTAAATTCATAATTTTTCCAAAATTTGAACGAAGGTACTGATAAATACCTGCAATGTCTGGGAAAAACTGACTCCAATTTTAAAAAAATCACTGCCCGCCGGAACTCCGGCGGGCGGCGGTGCCGGCACAAATTGTGAGTCCTGATCTATACGTGCTCAATATAAACGGTTTTAAAATGCCAGCAGCATAAAGATCATGACAAACAATGCGATGGTTTCTACGGTGCCGACGGCAATGATGTAGTTGACAAAACCTTTTCCGGTCTCGGCATACGCGTCGCAGCCGGCAGCACAGACTCTGCCCTGAAGCCATGCCGATGCGCCCAGGGCAATTCCGGACATCAGTCCGCCGATTAAGAAGACCAGCCAGAGTTCCGGATTTTCAATTGCACGCGCTTTAAACAGCAGCATAACGATTAATCCGTAAATTGTCTGCGACAGCGGCGCGCCGATAAATGAAAGCAGAAGAAACGGCGCCGGACGGTTTTGTGCGTAGCATTTCTTCCACGCTCCGATTCCCGCCGAGCCGGCGATTGAAATTCCGATGGCCGATCCGAGCGCGCTGAATCCCAGCGCAAGCGGCCCGCCGATTTTTGCCAATGCAAGCATTCCTGTTACATCCATACTGATTCCTCCATTCTCCGTTAATCTTTCCGAAAAGGTTGATAAGCAACGCCGCCCCACTGTACGCCGACATGATTGGAAAACTCCAATGTGTTCAGGCGAATACCGTGAACCAGCACGCTGAGTGCCGCCAGCGTAATATTGAGCGCGTGCCCGATGAAAATGACAAACGCGCCGCACAACTGCCCGACCACAACCGGCAGTGCGCCGTTCACATCTGCGCCCATGTTATTAAATGCCTGCGCGATAGCCAGCGACGCCGCACCGACGGCGTACAAGCGCACATACGAAATAATGTCGGTGAAATTTCCGACAATATCCAGCGCCAGCGTGATGAGCCCTGTATAATTTTTGATCAGGATCGTGCCTAGCGTAATCAGTCCGGCGCCGATTCCCAGTGCGGTCCAGAGGACAATATTCAGCTCACCAATTCCAATAACAAGATTCAGCGCGAGAAAATAAAACGCCCAGGTGGTAAAGAGCCAGCCGAGATCACATACCGCTGTCGGAGAGTTAAGCTTCCGGATCAGGTTCCAGCCGTGCGCAATCGACAAATGAATGGCACCGATCGTAAAACAGACCAGCATCACACGCGTCCGCACAAGATCAGCATCGCCGCCACCCAGAAGCCACGGCAGTGTGATATGCTGCAGCGGTTTGGGCAGAAACTGTAAGTCGATGCCGAACCATGATCCGTTCATCACGCCCCAGATCACAGTACAGCTGCTCATCAGAATCAGCAGATTCACCGTCATCTGTGCAATCCGGCTTTTTTTGAATTTAAACTTTGCCCACAGGCTGGCGGTGATAAAGAGAAGCCCGTATCCGGCGTCGCCGACAATAAACGCGTAGAAAATACTCAAAAAAACAAGGAACAGGCCGCTGATATCTACTTCGTCATATCCGGGCAGCACATCAATCAGGCGATATACGGGCTTAATCAGGCTCATCCATTTCGGATCGGTCAGCAGTGTCGGAACCGGATCATCTGCCGCCGGTTCTTCAACCAGAACCGCCCAGCCGTTTTTGCCAGCTGCCGCACTAATTTCTTCTTCCTGCCGCACCGGGAAAAATCCGTATAAATAAAGAATATCTTTTTCATCACCCATGCCGGCGCGCGCTTCCAGATAACGGATGCGGCTTTCTTCCGCCGCCGCAAACTCAGCAACCGCCGCACGATCAGCAGCCAAAATTTCTAATTCGAGGCGAATGTTCTCCTGCCGGCTTTTATACTGTTCAAGCTGAACTTTCATGTCATCCAGCGACTCTTCCGGCAGCAGAACAACGGTGATATCCAAATCAATTTTTTCACGCGAAATCAACGCGGCATAGACCGTTCCTTTTGTGCGCGACAATTCGACCAGCCGGATGTCATCGGGAATGTGATTGATATCCTTCGTCGATAAAGCCGCCAGTGTCACATAAACCCCGGATGCTTCCAGCGACCGGATCGTTTCCGGAGAAAAACTGCCGAACGGCTGATAACGCTGAACCCGCTGTTGTTGCGCGTCAATTTGTTCTGTGAGTACTTCACGCTGTGATATCAACTCATGCACCGCATCGATAATTTTTTGCACCGGCATTCCTGTTGAATGTGCAGCAGACTGCCCGGACAGCGCAGTTAATACGCGCTTGAGTGAAGCGAGCGTTTCACGGGCCTTATCCAGTTCGTTCCCCGCCGGCGGCTGTACCGGCGTTAAATGCACCACGCCAAGATCACGCAGTGCATCCAGCGTTGTTTCGCGGGAGGCGCGCGTGCACAGCAGCGTCAGTTTTTTCATTTTAACAATCATTTTACTTCCCACGAATTACACGAATAAACAGGAATTAAAGAACGATTCTTTCATATTCAAGATTCGGGTAATGTCCAAAATTCACAATGATTCCTAATTTAAATCCGGTCGCACTCAAATAATTCAAAACCTGCGCGCGATGCGCATCCGTAATTTTGTCCACCGCTTTCAATTCTAAAATAATGTTATCAAAACAAATAAAGTCCGGTTCATAAGAATGATTGAGTTTTTGTCCGCGATAAAACAAATCCAGTTTCTTTTGTGCCTCAAATGGAATTTTTTGAAATGCCAGTTCAATTCCCATACACTCCTGATAAACCGGCTCAAGAAATCCGAAACCTTTCTCATTATACACGTTGAAGCACGCCCCAATGATCGCGAAGCTTTCTTTTTTATATAAAATGTCTTTATTCGTGTTCATTCGTGTTATTCGTGGGCAAATCTAAATGGCACCGGCCTTTTCAGCGCTTTTGTTTTTCGCGAGTTTTGACCGCGCTACAGCGGACGTCTGCTGATCGCCGATAAAGATGCGGATCATGCGGATATTTTCTTTACACTCCGGAATTTTTACTTTTTCAAAAAGATTCACACGCTGTGCTGTGGTTTCAAGCTCACACGCCAGCAGCCGGTGCTGCTCTTCAATGATTCCGCGTTCAACGCGCAGGCGAATCAGATGCTGCAGCATTTTAATTCCGTGATCCACCCACGGCGGCGTTTCAAACAGATCAGGAGTTTTTTCGGCAAATTCAATTTTTTCAAACAGCGGAATGACAACGCCGGCAATATTTCCGTATGCACGGTGAATTGCTTTAACCTCGATGTACGGCAGAAAATCAAACGGTTCGGAAAAAAGTTTTACCCACGAGGCCAAACCGGTACGCGCTGTCTTCTCTTCGTCATGTTTCGCGGCAATCTGCGTTTCAAGCTGACGCAATTCAACCTGTAGCTGCTGCTTTTTTAACTGCAGCGTCGGCAGATACCGCGTAAAGCGCGTCAGTGCGTCGCGCTGCGCTTTCAACTCATTCTTTGTGTACTTTATTTTAGCCATCTATTTTTCCAACACTCGCTTCGCTCAAGTTCGCCAAGTCCGCAAAAATTTCTTAGCGCTCTTCGCGAACTTCTGTTTGTTTTTCCTTTCGAGGCCAGAATTGTTCAATGAGTTTGGTTGAAATTCCGGTTTCCTGCGGCTCAAAGCAATCGGCGAGCATCTGCCAGCCGAGATCGAGCGCGGCCTCGAGCGGAATGTTTACCGCGAGCGACATCATTTCGTTTTCAAAGCGTTCGCCGTATTTCAGCAGCTTGTCGTCCCATGTGCTCATGCGGAACCCCATCGACTGTTTTTCAAGCGTTTCTTTATAGGATGCGTACAGCTGGATCATTGTATCCATGATGGTGCGGTGATCAGCGCGCGTTTTTCCGTTCACCTGCTGTTTTAAACGGCTGAGTGAGCCGAACGGCTCGATCCGGCCGTTTTTCAGATAGAACTGTCCCTCGGTGATGTAGCCGGTGTTATCCGGCACCGGATGTGTGACATCGTCGCCCGGCATCGTGGTTACAGCAAGAATGGTGATTGAGCCGGCGCCCTCAAAGTCCACGGCTTTTTCGTAGCGCGCGGCCAGCTGACTGTAGAGGTCGCCGGGATAACCGCGGTTCGACGGAATCTGCTCCATCGTGATTGCAACTTCTTTACGTGCGTCGGCATAGTTCGTCATGTCCGTTAACAGCACGAGCACGCGTTTATTGTCGAGGGCAAATTTTTCAGCAACAGCAAGTGCGATGTCCGGCACGAGCAGGCATTCCACCGTCGGATCAGCGGCCGTATGAACATACAACACGGAGCGCGACAGCGCGCCGTTTTCTTCGAGGTAGTCGCGAAAATAGAGATAGTCGTCATGCTTCAATCCCATGCCGCCGAGGATAATCACATCCACTTCTGCCTGCAGTGCGATGCGCGCGAGCAGTTCGTTATACGGTTCGCCGGCAACGGAAAAAACCGGCAGCTTCTGCGATTCAACCAGTGTGTTAAACACATCGATCATTGGAATTCCGGTGCGCACCATGTTGCGCGGAATGATGCGCTTCGCCGGATTCACCGATGGCCCGCCGATGGGGATTTCATTCTCTGTAATTGCCGGCCCTTTATCGCGCGGAGTGCCGCTGCCGGTGAAGACGCGCCCGAGTAGATTTTCAGAAAACGGTGTTCCCATGGCATGACCGAGAAACCGGACTTTGGCATCGGTGGCAATGCCGCGCCCGCCGGCGAATACCTGCAGGAATACGCGACCGTTTTCCAGACGGATCACCTGCGCCAGTGATGTGCCGAAACCGGATGTTACTTCCGCCAGTTCGTTGTATGTCACATCGCCGGCGCTGACAACAATCACGTTGCCGGTAATCTGTTCAATGCGGTGATAAATTTTATTCATGGGTTGCGACCTCCGCGATCTGCTGATTCAACTGATCTTCCTGTTTTTTAAATTCGGCGGACTCAAACGCCAGCTGGTTCCAGTCGCGCGTTGCCTGCGTAAGCGTATGAAAAAATGCGCGCGCAGTGTCTTTTGTTTCAAACATCAGTTTTGTGTTCAGGAATTTTACAATGAATCTGAACACATATTTCTGACGATCTGCCGGCGTGGCCGAATCCACCTCGTTATAAGCGTTCTGCTGAAGATAGACCGCATCGAGATATTCGGATTTCAGATAAAGGACGAAGTCGTCCATCGACGTGCCCTCTTCTCCAACCACCTTCATCATCTGATCGACTTCGTTGCCTTCGCGCAAAAACCGGCGCGCGGTGCTCAGCTCAACATCGTCAACGATACTGCTATATTTACTCCAGCTTTCGAGCGGGTCAATTGCCGGATACCGGCGCGCATCAGAGCGTGCACGCGACAGCCCGTGAAATGCGCCGACCACTTTCAGCGTGCCCTGCGTCACCGGTTCTTCAAAGTTACCGCCCGCCGGCGACACTGTTCCGCCGATCGTCACCGAGCCCGTTTCGCCGTTGTTGAGACGAACCACGCCGCCGCGTTCATAGAACGCCGCAATCACGGATTCAAGATATGCCGGAAATGCCTCCTCGCCCGGAATCTCCTCAAGACGACCGGACATTTCGCGCAGCGCCTGCGCCCAGCGTGACGTTGAGTCGGCGAGCAGCAGAACATTCAAACCCATCTGCCGGTAATATTCCGCAATTGTCACGGCGGTGTAAACCGATGCCTCGCGCGCTGCCACCGGCATTGAACTCGTGTTACAAATAATCAGTGTGCGCTCCATTAGACTTTTGCCGGTGCGCGGGTCGGTCAGCTCCGGAAATTCGCGCAGTGTTTCAACCACTTCGCCGGCGCGCTCGCCGCATGCCGCAAAAATTACAATATCGACGTCCGCGTGGCGGCTCGTTACCTGTTGCAGCACTGTTTTGCCGGCACCAAACGGACCGGGAATACAATAGGTGCCGCCGCGCGCCACCGGAAAAAATGTATCGATTACGCGCTGCGACGTTGCCAGCGGTTCCGTCGGGCGCAACCGTTCGGCGTAACAGCGAATCGGCACTTTTACCGGCCAGACCTGCATCATGCTGACGTCGTGCTCTTTGCCTGTTTCATCCGTCACCACCGCAATTTTTTCAGTGACGGTATAGTCGCCGGCTTCGGAAATTGATTTCACGGTCAGCTTTCCGGCGAGACGGAACGGCACCATAATTTTGTGTTTAAAAATCCCCTCCGGCACTTCGCCCAGCGCATCGCCGGCAACCACAACATCGCCGGTTTTCACCAGCGGTGTGAACGCCCATGGTTTATCGCGCGGCAGCGGATCGAGATAAACGCCGCGCTGCAAAAAAAAGCCCTCCTTTTCGGCGAGCGCCGGCAGCGGATTCTGTAAACCGTCGAACACCTGCGTTAACAGTCCCGGACCGAGCTCCGCTGAAAGCAGTTCGCTGGTAAACTCAACCAGATCGCCGATTTTCAGACCGCCGGTATCTTCGAACACCTGCATATCCGCATGCTGATCCCGGATGCGGATCACTTCCGCTTTCAGCCGGATATCACCGAGCTTTGCATAGCCCACCTCATTCTGAATCACCGGCGTATCAAATTCCACCGTCAACAGGTTTCCGTTCACTCCAACAATTTTTCCAACGTTCATATTCCGTTCCTTACCTGTTTTCAAACAGAAGGTCGCGAAGTCCGCAAAGAACTCAGACCTGATCTGCTCCTTTCAAAATCAACCGGTAAAT
Organism: Kiritimatiellales bacterium; assembly: GCA_041656295.1. NCBI lineage: Bacteria > Pseudomonadati > Kiritimatiellota > Kiritimatiellia > Kiritimatiellales > Kiritimatiellales bacterium. The sequence goes on from JBBADV010000007.1 coordinate 23,977, forward strand.
TCCATTTTTTAAAACCGGCTCATAAAAATTTATAATCAACCCGACCGGCGCATTAAGCAGTTTCATATAACTCAGCAGTTGAGCCTTATGTTCGGGAAGCACTTCTCTTACCACTTTCAATTCGAGAATCAGACAACGGTCGACAAACACATCCAGACGCAATGGTTCATCAAAAACAAACCCTTTATATTCCACCGGAACAACAACCTGATTCTCTGCTGGAATTTTTTGGAGCTCCAGTTCACGTATCAGGCATTTTTCATAAATTGATTCAACCAGTCCCGGACCTTTTTCACGGTGAACTTCAAATGCATCGGCTCGCCGGAAATCCTTATGCATCTTCGCCTCCTTTGTGTCCGTCGCGATCTTCTGTTAGAGATTTTGCAATAAATTTTTCAACGGCAACGATGCCTTTTTCATCGTTCATCTGCATCCAGCGCGTGGCAAGCCGCAGTTTCGCAGCATAAGCGACGACCGCCGGAAACCCGAACGGATCAGTCGCCGCCAGTTCATCGGCAAGATTCCAGCGAACACGGTCGAGTTCCATTTCCATCTCTGCCGGATTACTTCTGGCGAATGCGTCCTGCACCGATTTTTCGAGTGCGACGCTGAATCCGCTGAACGGATGAGACTGCATAAGATTTTCGCCGGTATGATGTTTTGCGCGCAACCGGATAAGCGCATCACGCAACTGAACTTCAGCATTCCATAAAATTCCGGCGGCACCCGCCGGCGGTTCACGGTTTCCAAGCACGGCATCCACGGTGTCCAGATCTGTCGATGACAGCTCTGTCATGCATGCCGCACGAAACCCGTCCGCATCCAGCACCGGTTTTTCCCCCAGACGCAGATACGGCAGCGACGCAACCAGATACCAATATTTTTTCATTCCATTATTTCACAGCATGCTGTGCGGCCGCGCCGACAATTCCGGCGAGATTCGGCCGCAGCAACGCCATCAGTGCCGCAGCAATCGCATCCTGGGTAAAATCCATATACGCGTGGTCGTCTTTGAAGCTGACTTTAAATCCCTGCAGCACGTCGTTATCTGTTTTCAATTCAACGCCCCGCCTGGCTGCAGCAAGGAATTTGCCGGCGACGAATTCCGCCAGCCGTTTTTTATCCTCTGCGTTCACCAAAAATTCAGTACCGGAATCGGCCGATTCCGCCAGCTTCAGCATCATCTCCTTCATCACATCACCGGAAAGCTCTTCGGCCGCCGCCTGCGCTACAATTCCAGCAATCATATTTCCAACGCCTTCACCGGCGGTAATAATCACGTCGCGTGCGGCCTGTTGCAGCGAAGCAGTACTGCGCTGTGTAAACAGCGTTGACTCCGCTTCCGCTTTTTCAATCATCGCTTTCGCTTTGGCTTCGGCATGACTCACAATTTTTGCGGCGTCCTCTTTGGCTTTGGCAAGAATTGCGGAGGCTTCCCGTTCCGCTTTTTCAATGCCTTCTTTTTGAATCTGATTCAGCAGGGGTTGCAGTTCTTCAGCCATTCGATTGCTCCGGTTAACGGTTGATAAAAAATATGCGCACAGTTTAAATGACTCGTTCGCCGGTGCAACGAAAAACATCAATAAAACCATCAATTTCAAATACATTTCATGAATTTAAACCGGCAGCACCGGTCGCCTCAAAATTAAAAACCGCACACTGCCGCCGTATGCCTGCGTATACATTCCGGCCGATCATGAAATTTACAACTGATTGAAATATATTGGACTTCCAAAACATATTCAGCATTCTGCTTTCATTTCCGGTTTATTTTATTGTTTGCGCTGCGCCGGCGAAATAGTTATTTTAATTATATCTATCCAAGGAGTTCTTATGAAAAAAATTCTAATCTCAACAACATTCGCTGCTATCACTGTTCTCATCGCCGCCTGTTCCAGTACACCGAAGCCGGCGGCTGTTGCGCAAATTCCGGCGTATGAAAAAATGCAAAGCAAAGCCGGTGACGCGCGTAAAGCCGGCGGACTCGCCGTTGTTGGACTCGGTGAGTCCAAAGACCTTGATCTCGCCATTCGCAAAGCCAAAGCTAATGCGCGGCAGGAACTGGCGCAAATGATCAATATTAAAGTCGAATCACTCGAAAAATTTTTCCTCGAAGAAACCGGTCAGGCCGCAACAGCGGAAATCCTTTCGCAGTTTAGCAGCACCGCAAAAATCCTTACCAGTCAGGAACTTTCCGGCAGCACAGTAGAGGAAGTAAAAACTGAAAAAACCGGCAGCACTGTGACCGCATTCGTACTGATGTCGCTCGATCCGCAGGTGATTGCCGACCAGCTTGCGAAACAGAAAGAGCTTTATACACGCTTCCGTTCATCCGAAGCGTTTAAAGAACTCGACAGCGAAATCAAACGCTACGACGAGTGGAAAAAATCGCAGGGATTATAATAGCACGGATGTTCCGTGTGTTAAACAGCCGGTGAGATTTGTTTGTTCGGACAGATTGCTGTTTCACCGCCCTAAAATTTCTTCAAGCGCAGCAGCCAGTTCTACAATCTGCGTATTTGTGCCGACGGTAATGCGCAGATACTCTTTGGTGCGTTGGCCGTCAAACCAGCGGACAAAAATATTTTTTTTCCGCAGCGCGTCAAAAATTTTCTTTGCGCCCGGTTTCGGCGGTTTCGTCCAAACAAAATTGGTTTCAGACGGATATACATTGAATCCAAGATCGATCAGCTCCGCCGTTAACAGCGCGCGTGAATCTTTTACCGCCGATGTAATTGCTGTCATTGTGTCTTCGTCGAGAATCGCGACGCGCGCAATTTCTTGAGTCAGACGGTTTACATTGTATGAATCCTTAATTTTATACAGGGCATCGATCAGCGGTTCGGCGCCGACGCAATAGCCAAACCGGATTCCGGCGAGTGCATAGGATTTCGACAGCGTACGCGCAACCAGAACATTCTCATATTTCGCGGCAAACTCCATGCAGTTTTCGCGCGCAAAATCGGCATACGCTTCGTCGATCACCACCACACCTGAAAATATTTTTATAAAATTTTCAATATTTTCTTTTGGGTGCAGCATGCCGGTCGGTGCATTTGGATTGGTCAGGAAAAAAACTGATGACGAATAATTTTCGGGCATTTGCCATAAAAATTTTTTATCCAGCTCCACCGGTCGCGTTTCAATTTCTTCAATCTGCGCCAGCACCGGATAAAGTGAATAGGACGGATCGAAATAGCCGACGGATCCGTCGTGTTCCGCAAATGCGCGGATACACAGCGCCAGAATTTCGTCCGACCCGTTTCCGGCGAATACATTGCCGATGCCAACAGCGTGCTTTTCGGCAATCACCCGCCGTACATCCATACACAGCGGATCGGGATATTTTGCCAGCTCCGCCACATCAATTTCATTCAGGATATCGCGCACAAACGGCGAGCAGAGCCACGGATTTTCATTCGTATTCAGCTTGATAATTTTATCGCCCTGCGGCTGCTCACCCGGCACATAGCCGTCCATTGCTTCAACAGATTTTCGAATCAGATTTTTCATACTTTATTTAACCACGAACAACCTCGGTGTAGAAAGGCCGCAACAAATAAAACAAAATCGGTGTGGTGAATGATTTTATTAAATAGTTATTTTTCAAACCGGATGGTCGCAGCGCGGGCGTGGGCGTCGAGGGTTTCAACGCGGCCGAAGGCTTCAACCACCGGTGTAACAGCTTTTAGATCTTCTTCCGTATAATGAATGAGGCTGATGCGCCGCCGGAAATCATCCACTGTCAATCCTGAGAAATAAGCTGCCGTTCCGCCGGTCGGCAGCACATGACTCGGACCGGCGGCAAAATCGCCAACGGATTCGGGCGTCCACGGACCAATGAAAATTGCACCGGCCGCAGTGATTTTTTTTGCCACGCGCTCCGGATTTTTCGTCATAATTTCCATGTGTTCCGGCGCAAAACGGTTACACAGCTCTATTGCCGCATCCATATTCGGCGCGACAGCCAGCAGGCAGCCGTTCGCCAGCACCTTTGAAACCGGCTCCTGCCGTAAAAGTTTTGCCGACTGCACGTCAAGTTCCGCGCGTACCGCCGCCGCAAATTTTTCTGACAGACAGACGAGCAGAACTTTCTCGGAGCCGGAGCCGTGTTCCGCCTGAGAAAGCAGATCCGCTGCAACGTAGGCCGGATTGGCGGCGTCATCCGCGAGCACTGCGATTTCACTTGGACCGGCAACCATATCGAGCGCCACCTCACCGTAAACAATCCGTTTTGCCGCTGTCACATACGGTCCGCCTGGCCCGACAATTTTTTGAACTTTCGGCACCGATTTCGTGCCGTATGCCATTGCACCGATCGCATGAATTCCTCCGACTTTATAAATTTCTGTCGCGCCGGCGAGCTCTAATGCATAAAGAATATAGGGATTTACTTTGCCGCTTTTTCCAGCAGGCGAACAGGCAATACGTTCCGGTACACCGGCAACCTGAGCGAGCGTAATTGTCATTAACGCGGTAGATGCGAGCGGCGCGGCGCCGCCGGGAATATAGGCGCCGATGCGGTCGAGCGGCACATACTTTTCACCGAGAAATCCGCCGTGCGGGGAGGGCATCGTCCAGTCCGGACGCAAACCGGCCTGCGCAAATTCACTAATCCGTTTATGTGCCTCTTTGGCGGCGGCTTTAAATTTGGCATCGACCTCGCACGCGGCGGCAGCGATATCCTTTTCGCTCACGCGCAGCGTGCGCGGCGTTACATTTGATCCGTCAAACTGGTTCGCGTAGCGGATCACGGCGACATCTCCCTGCCGTTTAATATCGTTCAAAACTGTCGCGGCGATCTGATCCGCATCTTGTTCTATCGGCGAGCGCCGGATAAAATCTTCAACTTTTTTGGCGCGTCCATTCGGGACATGCTTAAATATGGGTGCATCAGTTCTCTTCATAATGCCGGCAGTGTTTTCCAGCCGGCGAAAAAAATCCAGATAAAAGTAGCCGGTTTTTGACAGGAAGAGGTGATTCTGAACATACCGGGTCTTCATCCGGCAGAGGATCTGCCGGTGACTGCGGATTTAAAAGATACGGATTGTGTTTGGGTGTGTGTTCATGTTTTTCGTATCACAACTCTTTTTTCCACCATGCTAAAAATTCAATATTTCCTTTCGGACCTTTGATGGGTGAGACGGTGACTCCAAGCCAGTGCAAATTTAATTCTTCGGTGCCGAAACGGCGGATTTTTTCGATGACTGTTTCATGAACTGCCGGATTGGTAATTACACCGTGTCCTCTATCAGCCTCCGTTTTGCCGGCTTCAAACTGCGGTTTGATTAACGAAACGATTTCGCCGCCGGAGCTTAAAAGTTCTTTTACAGCGGGCAGTATATTTGTCAGCGAAATGAATGAGGTGTCGATGGATGCAAAATCGGCCGGCTCGGCAATGTCACCGGCAGTTAAATAGCGCGCATTGATGCCTTCCATCACAATCACGCGCGGATTTTCGCGCAGTTTCCAATGCAACAGGCCCTTACCGACATCGACAGCGTAAACTTTTTTTGCCCCGCGCTGCAGCATGCAATCGGTGAACCCGCCGGTAGACGAGCCGATATCGAGACAGATTTTTCCAGCGAGCTGGATCGGGAATTCATTCAGTGCGCCTTCCAGTTTTTCGCCGCCGCGACTGACGAACCGCTCAGTTTTTTTCAATTGAACAGGATGATCCGGTGCCAGCATCTGCCCCGGTTTCGGGGCGGCGCAGTGTTCGACGATAATCTGACCGGATAGAATCAGTCGCTTCGCTTTTTCGCGACTCTCGGCGATGCCCCGTTCCGTCAGCAGCTGGTCAAGTCGTATTTTTTTCATGAGTTGCACCGGGTAAAATAAATTGATAACGTATTGACTTATTTCTGAACATTTGTAAAACGGGAAAAATGATGAGAAAAGCTCTTTGCCTGGTTTTTCTGTTTTCTGCTGCCGGATTCTGCGACCTGCCGATTTTGCGTACTTCACTCCGTTCTGCCGGAATTGATGTGGTTCAGGCGCAGGCGCGTGCAAATAATCCCGAAGCCATGATCGAACTGGCATTGCGTTATTATGCCGGATATCAGGTGGACCGCAATCCGGCGGAGGCATTCAAGTGGATGTCCGCCGCCGCCGGATTAGACGAGCCCGAAGCCATGGCATTGCTGAGCCGTATGTATGCCGGCGGTATCGGAACGGAAATTGATCCGGTGAAATCTGAAGAATGGTTTGCGCGTGCGCTAGCCGGAAAGCCGCACGATGTGCAGTTACAGGAACAATATGCACAGTTGATTGCCGAAAAAGACGGTGATCCCGAAGCATTGCTGGATTTTTTGAAGCGGTGCGCCGATGCCGGACATATTCCGGCATTGACGGCATTGAAACGGCCTGAAGCGATTAAACTATATGCACAGGAGGATTACGAAACTGCCGCCGGAATTTTTAAAAACCTTGCGGCCGCACAGGATCCGGTGGGGATGTATTTTCTTGCCCGGATGTATTTTCTGGGACTGGGCGGTTTGCCGCAGGACGAAATTGAAGCGATCGATTTTTATGTAAAAGCAGCAGAAGGCGGCAGTGTCGGCGCACAGTATGAACTCGCGCGATTGTATGAATCGGGCACGGCGGTTGAACAGGATTCTGAACGCGCCGCATTCTGGTTCGAAAAAGCTGCTGCAAACGGCCATGCCGGAGCGCAGTATAAAATGGCGGAAATAAAATTTGCTGAAGCCTGCCTGTGGCAGGAACGGACCGATACTCATGCAAAACGGGAAGCAGCGGCGGCATTGACGAAAGCAGTGGACTTATACCGTCTCGCTGCTGCCGCCGGAAATTCCGGTGCACAGTATGCTCTCGGCCGGCTGTATGCGTCCGGTGAGGGTGTTGCGCGTAATCATGAAGAAGCGGTGCGCTGGTATGACTCCGCCGCCGCACAGAATCATGCGGATGCAATATTTTATCTTGGCCTGATGCATCACGCCGGATTCGGCGTTCCGCGTGACCCTGAACAGGCGGCGGAATTGTACAAAAAAGCCTTCTCCGCCGGTTCGCGCGGAGCTGCATTTTACCTCGGTAATTTGCACCGTTCCGGAACACTGGTTGAAAAAAATCCGCGTAAGGGCGCCGATATCTATCGTAAAAAAGTTTTAGACGGAATAACCGCCGGTGATGAAAATTCGGTGTTATTAAGAGATATATGGGTTTTACGGGCTGCGCTGGAATACGGAATTATTCAGTTCCGGCGCGGCGATGCGGATGCTGCACAGTGGATCAGCCTTGCTGCCGGTGCCGGAATTTCCGGAGCGCGTGAAGCATTGGTCAAAACAGCAATGGAACCGGCGCCGGAGCTCCTTGAAACAACGGTTGCGCCGATGAACGATGCGGTTGAGCTTAGACGCGATCAATCCATAATTTTTCCGTGCATTGAAGAACAGCACCGGAAAATTTTTCCGAACGTTCCGTTACAGCGCGTAATTCACTCAGCGATTGAGCGTAATACAGCGACGGATTTTTCCGGTAACAGGCAGTGGGGATTGATCGTTAATTATAAATCACCGGTTATTGATAAAAACGTTGGACTGAATGGTGTCATACAGGTCGGCATTGAATTTGAAGATACGAAAACCGGTGCACAATACTGGTCGTTTAATCGCCTGGCGGATCCGCGCACGGTTTCCAGCGGCGACGTTGTTACGGAACTCTCGGTATTTTTGAATCTTAATGGATACCCGAATCTCCGTCTTAAAAACTGGCTTGTTGAATACGGGCATCTTTTCAGCGATGAGCGGCTCTTCGGAATTTTAGATGCCAAACAAAAATCAGGAGCTGCCGGAACACTCGAGCAGATGGCATTTAGAAATCGCGCAACAAAGCAGATTCCGGCTACGATTGTTGTTATAGAAGATCTTTCAAGATTAAATTCGGGCACTGTCGATTCTGCTGTTCCCGGATCTGATGGAGAAGAGTCCTCGTCATTTTTCGGTTTTTAAAATGTCCGGCCTTTATATTCACATTCCGTTTTGTGTACGGAAATGTTCTTACTGCGCATTTTATTCAGTTGCCGCACCGGAACATGAAATCCAGTCGAAGTTTTTTGCAGCACTGCGGAATGAGCTGCAAACACTGCCGCCGGAATTTTCGCCGGAAACCGTTTTTATCGGCGGCGGGACACCCACAGCTGTTGAATTCGACCTACTGCGCGATTTTCTTGCCGGGCTGAAACGGTTTCATCCGGCGGAATTTTCCTGCGAAGTCAATCCCGGTACCGTCAATACCGCAAAACTTGAACTGTTGAGGAATTCCGGCGTGAACCGGATTTCAATCGGCGTACAGTCATTCAATGCCGGAAATTTAAAACTGCTCGGGCGGATTCATTCTGCGGCAGAAGCTGCCGCCGCAGTCCGCATGGCGCGCGCCGCCGGATTTCAAAATATCAGTATCGACCTGATGTTCGGGATTCCGGCGCAGACAATTAAATTATTAGATGCCGATCTTGACCGGGCGCTTACTCTGTCGCCGGATCATATTTCAATTTATAATTTAATGTATGAACCTGATACGCCGCTGACCGCACGGAATCCGGAGCGGCTCGCTGAAGAACTTGAAGCCGAAATGTATCAGCATATTCGCCGGCGGTTGGTAGGTGAAGGTTTTGTACATTATGAAATTTCCAACTTTGCCAAGCCCGGCTTTGAATGCCGGCACAATCTGCTTTACTGGAACGGCGGTGAATATATCGGCTGTGGACCGGCGGCGCACTCGCACTGGAACAATGTTCGTTACGCCAACGTTTCCGATTTAAACGATTATTGCACTTCCGGTGCGCGCCGTGAGTTTGAGGAAAAACTCACACCGGAACATAAAGCGCGTGAAACATTTGTAATGAGTCTGCGGCAGATTTCCGGTGCCGGAATTCCTCCGGAATTGATTGAGCCGCTTACGCCGGTGCTGCAAAAATTAAAATCCAACGGTCTAATCCAAATATCCGGCAATCATGTCCGTCTGACCGAATCCGCACTTTTTATTAGCGATTCTGTGTTTGCAGAGCTGATTTAATTTCCGAGAATTTTTATCTGCGTAAATTCTGTTAATCCTGTCAAAAAACTTTTCCGATTTCAGCGCGCCCGGAAGTTACTCTCCACCTTTCTTGTGTCTTTTGCCTCTTTGCTGCCCGGCATTCGCCGTGCCCTTCTTCCAAATCATGTTTTTTGTGGCTAACAAAATCAGTCGAAATCCGTCGGCATATCTGGATTTTTCAAATGTTCAAAAAACCGGTGGATCTGTTTCTCGGTGACACGCGCCGTTGAAAGATCCGGTGGAATATTATTTTCGTCAAAAAAATCAATTTCACTGATTTCACAATTTAGTTGCGGTTTCCCGCCGGTAATTTCGCACAGAAAAAAATGTTTATACACCGTGCAGGGGTGGGGCGGCTGGTGTCCCTGCGTGTCGCGATCATACACCGCCAGCAGTTTTTTAACTGACACGTCAAAGCCGGTTTCCTCCCGGACTTCGCGCGCGGTTGCGACTGAGGGTGCTTCATTCACATCCGCCCAGCCGCCGGGAATTGTCCAGCGGTCTGCGTCGGCAACCTCGCGCGCCAGCAGAATTTTTCCGGTGCGGAAAATCACGCCGCGTACATCCACCTTTGGTGTCGCATACCCGAATTCCGCCTTATTAAAATTCAGAATTTCATCCACCGGTAAATTAGAAATTTCCGAAAGCATTTCCGCTGCAATTTTTCCAATTTGTTCATATCGCTCGCGGTTATACCGGTCTTCCCCAAAATGCAAGCCTGTCTGACTGATCGCCTGCAGTTCCCGGATCCATTTCATTTGATTTGAATTTTTTATTTTAAAAATTTTATTTTTACTTTAACCGCAAAAAAACGCAAGGAATACAAAAAATAAACCACGAGATACACGAAAAGACTAACCGCGGATAACACGGATGGAAACGGATGTTTTTACAAAAAGGTAATGAAAAAAAATCGGTAGGGCTGGCAGTCCCTTGCCAGCCGCTGCACAAGCGGAGTTTTTAAACAGAAGATCGCCAAGACCACGAAGAAAGAAAATCAATATTCATAAAACACAGTTTTTTTCATTCTAATGCTTTCGGTTTGCTGAAAATAATGTGACTGAGCATAGCGCGGCGGAGAGCGGGGCGGTCGGAGGAGCTGATGAGTTTTTTGCCGGCAGAGCTTTTCCCACCGGCGGAATTCCCGTTGAGAAAACAGAGGTTCATTGCCGGTAGTTTGATTGCCGGAATACTGCTGCGGAACTGACTCATTGTCGGATGGACGTCAATTTTAGGAATCTCCACCGGCGCCGGCATGGGAGCCGGTTTGGGGATTTCACGCAACAGCGGTTTGATGTCCGGCAGTTTTTTGATGTCGCCGGATGTCCACGGACTTTTTGAAACAAATGCCGATTTTACAGTTTCCGGCGCTGGCTTGTATTCCGGCGGCGCATAGGACCCGGATTCGATTTCTTCATCATCAGAATCGACCTCTTCCAGATCTGTAATGCCGGCGAGTTTTTTAAGCATTTCGGCGAATGGGTCAGCCTGTTTTTCCGGTGCGGATTGCGGCGTGCTGCGGGCTGATTGGTTTTCCTGCCGTTTCTTTTTGGCGGCGCCGGCAGCGAGCTGCACGACGCCCCACAGCAGTGCGATGACAATCCAGATGAAATCTTCCATCGCCGCCAGCGGGAGATGGAAGATCGGGGTCGTGGAAATCTGGAGCATTGGAGTCATGGTTTTTCCGGGGGCAGGGCGCGCTCGATGAGCGCGCCGCACGGACGGTTCATCGAACCGTCCCTACCATTAACTTTCCTTTTTTGTTTCGTCGCCGCCGGCAAGGGACTCGCGCATGGAGGTGTCGGCCATGACGTTCTGCATGCGGTAGAAATCCATTACGCCGAGGTTGCCGTCTTTGAATGCCTGTGCGATGGCGAGCGGAACCTGTGCCTGCGCTTCGATCACTTTTGCCTGCATTTCCTGTACGCGGGCGCGCATTTCCTGTTCGGCGGCAATGGCCATGGCACGGCGTCCTTCAGCTTCGGCCTGGCGCATTTTTTTGTCGGCTTCGGCGCGTTCGGTTTCAAGCTGTGCACCGACGTTGGCGGTGTTGGCGGTGCCGGCGACGCTTACGTCGGCAATGTCAATGGAGACAATTTCGAAGGCAGTTTGCGCGTCGAGTCCGCTTTCGAGCACTTTGCGCGAAATATGGTCGGGGTTTTCCAGTACATTTTTATAGGATGCCATGGAGCCGACCGCGCTGACAATGCCCTGTCCGACGCGTGCGATGATGGTTTCTTCAGTGGCGCCGCCGACGAGCTGCTCGATATTGGTGCGGACGGTAACGCGAGCTTTGATGAGCAGACGGATGCCGTCTTTTGCAACGGCATCGAGAACAGTAATTCCCTGGCGCGGATCGGGACAGTCGATGACTTTCGGATTTACGCTGGTGGCCACGGCGTCGAGAATATCGCGGCCGGCGAGGTCGATGGCGGCGGCCTGCTGGAAGCTGAGTTCAATGTTGGCTTTATCGGCAGCGATCAGCGCCTGTACCACGTTAATGACGTTTCCGCGCGCGAGATAGTGCGATTCGAGCTGATCAGTGGAAACGTCAAGTCCGGCGCGTACGGCCTGAATACGCGCACGGACAATCAGCGCGAGCGGCACTTTACGCAGGAACTTCATGCCGATCAAATTATAGAGTTTAATCGGCGCGCCGGAACCCCACGCCTGAATCCAGGCGGCGATCACCGACAGCACGACCATCGCGAGTACAAATGCGACGATGAGTACAAATATCCCGAGAATGAGTCCGATTCCGGTTGGCATAATTTATTCCTCCGTTAATATTTGATTTTTCTGTTGAGTCTCTGTTTGTGCCGGGCGCCTGATGACGAACACCGGTTGTTTGAAAAGTGCGAGCGTGAGTGCGCCAAGCCCGAAGACGGCGGCAACGATTATGACAATACCGGCGATCGGAATCACTGCGGTAAGTGCGTAGAAAACGGCAAGTCCGGCGGCAAGCGGCGCAATTATTTTCCGGCGCGACATTTCATTGCGGCGCAGCACGGCAATACCGATCCACAGCGCGACAATGATGCGGCTGAGATAAAAGAGAATGCCGTAAAATGCGGCGAGGAGGAGTCCGGGCGAAAATCCGATGAGCGAAAACAGCAATGCAAAAATTATGAGCGGGATTCCGGTCAGCGCCGCAACTCCGGCCAGCATGCATTTGGTGCGCGAACTGCGCAGCAGATGGACGGAGGTGACAGTGTAATGCGGAAAGAGGGCGTAAAACAAAATCCCGGTGAGCAGTGCTGCGAGAAAATAGATGCTGTGCGACAGCAGGTCATGCCGGAACAACGGCGCCGGCGGTGAAAATGTACGGTTTAAATTTCCGGCAAGATGCACGGATGATGAAAGGATGAGTTCGTGCGGAGCGGTGTAATGAAGATTTCCTCCGAGTACGGCATCGTGCAAGACCACGATATCCTTCGCCGCGATGGTTATATCGCCGGAAATTTTTCCGCCGACTGTTACGCGATTGGCGAAAATTTTAACGTTGCCGCCGATGGTTCCTTTGATGATTACGTTTTCGCCGTAGCACAACACATTTTTTTCTATGGTTGCTGTCGGTTCAATAAGCACACTGCTTCCAACGGCGGTGAGTGATTTTTTCAGTGCGCCGGAAACGGCAGCGGTGCGTCCGGCAACGCGCAGTGTTTCAGTGAAATTTCCGCCGGCGATAATCTGATCGCCAATACTCCATACCGCACCGGAAAATTTTCCGTGCAGATCCACGGTGGATGCAAGAACAAAGAGATCCTCTTCCGCCGTTCCGTCGAACTGCGCTTTTCCTGCACTGATCCACATCTCATTGCGCAGCGTCTCGCCGGGCCCGCTGATAAATTCTTCACGCTGAACAAATTCCGCTGAGAATAAATTTCCGGCGAGCAGTATTAAAAAAAACAATAAAACCGGCTTCTTCAAATCTGCCTCACATAAATCCGGTTGCCTTCCACTTTGCTGATTTCAATGGAAGCATTCTGTTCAATCCAGGTGCTGTTTGCGATAACGTCGGCGCGCCGGCCGTCAAGGAGAGCTTTGCCGGCGGGGCGTAGATCGCTCAGCGCCGTTCCCCGCATACCGGTTTTCCACTCCGAATCTGTTTTCCCGGTGATGGCGGAATTCTGATTCAGCGCCAGCGCACGGCCGATCGGACTCTTGGGAAAGAATTTCATCCAGAGGAAAACGGCGAGGGCGGTGAGTATCAGAATCAGCAGCAGACTCAGCCAGCCAAGCACCGGCGGAAAAACAGTAAAGCCGATTATTACAGCGGCAATCAGTGCCGCCGCACCGCAAATGCCGAGAATTCCGCCCGGCACGAAAATTTCGGCGCCGATTAAAAACAGACCAGTGGAAAGCAGTGTAAAGTACCAGCTCATTACGGCGATCATAGCTATCCACCGGAATGATGAAATGAAAAAGCGCTTAAATATGGGTCTGGCATTCCTGCCTGCCCGTTATTTTTCCGGCATTGGGAATTTACCGCGGATCAAACAGATATTGTAAATGAAAGGAAATGGGGTTTTGGCTTCCGAATCTCTTCTCCTTTTTAAATTATTCGTTTATATCCGCGATTCGAAGAAAGGCTCGTCAAAGGCGGGCAGCGAAGCGGCAAATCCGCGGTGCAGAACTCCGGCTAAAAAATTTTGTCTCGACCCGCTGTGCCGGTACGGCACAATCAGAGCAATTTTTATGAAAAAGAAAATTGATCTGACCGAAGGGTCGCTCGGGCGGCATATTCTGCGGATGACACCGCCGATGGTGCTGGGGTTCCTATCGATGGTGATTTTCAATATATCTGATGCGTGGTTTCTTTCACGGCTCGGAATCACATATCTCGCCGCGATCGGTTATACGTTTCCGCTGGTGATGATTTTTCAGAATATCGGCATGGGGATCGCGCTGGGAACGGCGTCATGTGTAAGCCGCGCAATCGGCAAAAACGATACCGATCACGTCCGGCATCTCACCAGTTACAGCATACTGCTTGCCGCTGTGGTATTAGTCGTTATGTCGATCGCCGGACAGTTGCTGCTGCGTTATCTGCTGGAAGCGATGGGGGCCAAGGGTGAAACATTCGCCGCCGCACAAACCTATATGCGCATCTGGTTCTGTTATGCTCCATTTGGCATTCTGCCGATGATCGGTCATAACGCAATGCGCGCCACCGGCAATACGCTGCAGCCCGGACTGATTATTGCGTCGGGTGCACTGCTGAATTTAATTCTCGATCCGCTGCTCATTTTCGGCATCGGAATTTTTCCGGCGCTCGGTATGGCCGGCGCATCGATTGCGACAGGAATTGCGCGGCTGTGGATGCTTATCTGGTGTTTTTCGCTGCTGTATTTTCGGTTTAATCTGCTCTCATTTCAGTGGACCGGCGTGCGCAAAATGCTGGAAGCGTGGCGTGATGTGCTTTATGTCGCCGCGCCAGCTGCCGCGACCAATATGCTGATGCCGGTTACTAACGGAATTATTTTACGCATAATTTCCGGCTTCGGGCAGCATGCGATCGCTGCGACGACCGCCGGACAGCGCATTGAAGGAATCGCGTATATGATTCCGATGGCGATGGGCAGCACGCTTGTACCGATCCTCGGGCAGAACTGGGGGGCGCGCCGGCTCGATCGCGTGCGCGGCGCATGGATTCGCACAAACTGTTACGGTAGTGTATATTCTGTTCTCTGTCTGATTCTCGTTTTCTTTTTCGGGCGGCAGATTGCCGGGATTTTCAGCCATAAACCTGAAGTGAACCGTCTGATTGTTATTTATCTGCGCATCATGCTCTCCGGCGCGATCATGCTGCACATGCTGGTTCACAGCGGGTTCGCTTTTAACGCCATCGGCAAACCGATTCATGCATCAGTCCTTACCGCTGTGAGGCTGCTGCTGTTCGTGCTGCCGCTGGCGTGGCTCGGCTCCAAACTCGCCGGCGTGGCGGGAATTTATTTCGGTAACTCGCTCGGTCATGTTCTCGCCGGCACCGTCGCTATTCTCTGGTTTTCCGGCACACTCAGGAAAATCAGAAAAAACGAATTAGCGGATAAGCAGATCAATAAATTATAGGATTAATTCATTCTGGTAGATAGGCAAAGTATCGGCAACGATTTTCTTATAATTCGACTGTTTCCACCGTGTCACGAATTAAAATCAACGTAGCTGAAACCGGCGCACCATCATGCAGTTTTTTCACCGCGTCCTGATATGTATTAAGTTGCGGCGCATAAATTTTACGCGCATTTTCCGGCGACTCACCGGAAAATTTATAATCAAAAATTTTCCATCCGGCGGGAAACCTCACCAGCAGATCAATCGTGCCGTCGATAATGAAATCATCATGCTTCAATACAAACGGATATTCGACAAAAAGCTGTGTCGCGCCGGCAGTCGCGGTGCGTAAAAATTTGCGCGTTGCCTCAAGCTGCGGAATCAGCAGTTCTGTTTCTACTGCACCGGTTTCCGCTTCAAACAACTTTACCAGCGCCGGAATTTCACCATTCCAGTTATTCTTGGCCAGTTCTTCTAACACAGTATGACCCAGTGTTCCGAATAATGCCGGATTTTTTAGTGGCGGATAATAAGCAGCAAGTGGATGATCCTTTTCTTTTTCTATTTTAACCAATTCCGTCACTGTTTTCCGCTCAACTCCCGCCGGAACTTTTAATGGAACAAATTTGACATCCTCAACCCTGAGCCCTGAATCCTGAGCGCGGAACTCTATTTCCGGTATTTCTGAAAATTTCCGAATCTTCAATATATCTGTGCCGGCGTTCGAAATAAATTGTTCTGATTGCTTTAACCAGCCGGTCGGCTTTGATGTGCCGGCGCCGGAAAAGACGATCAGATCGCGCGCGCGCGTCATCGCAACATAAAACACATTTGTCTGCTCCAGCTGCCGGACGTCTTTGTCGGCAGTGCGCGCGGCATCCCAGCCCGGCGTTTCCATTTTTGCGCCGGAGATTCCGGTGATATTCATTTCAAGTTTTCCGGCATCGGTAAACTGCGCGAAGAACGTATTGCTCATATCTCCGAAACTGATGTCCGGCACAAAGCAGACGCGTTTCGTTAACCCTTTTGCGCCGTGCGCTGTCATAATCGTTACGGCGTTCTGCTCCCGGTCCGGCAGCAGCGCTTCTGCCGCACTGCCGCGCGGCGGCGTTTTAATGGCTTTTTCAAACCGGCGCACCACATCCGGCAGCAGCGTTTGTCCGCCGCGTTCCGCGGTGCGCAGCCAATCGAGCGCCTTTTTAAAATTTGCCAGGCTTTGTCCGCCGTTGGAATTTCCAGCGAGCACAGCGTCGAAGGCCGTTTCACGAACCGCATCACGCACGAGTGCCGACGCCGTTTTTTCGCCGATCAGTTTTCGATAGCGCAAAATCCGTTCCGCCGCCGGAACTCCGCTTTCAAAGAAATTGCGGCGCAGGATTTCGCGGTCAAACGTCTCTCCGTTCCAGCCGAACGCAACAATCTGTTCATCAGAAAGCCCGGCAAACGGCGAACGCATAGTTCCGACCAGCGCCAGATCATTTTCCGGCTCGCACAGCGTTTGCAGGAATAAAAGCATATCGCGTACTTCCTGCTGTTTAAACAGCGCAGCGCCCTTGCCGCCGGATGTATACGGAATATCTGCTTTGCGCAGCGCCTGCTCCAGTATCGTCTGGTACTTCGCCCGCCTTAATAAAATTAAAATATCGCCGTATTGTACCGGTGCCTTTTCAACGAAACGTTTTGCCTGTTCATCATAGCCGAACTCCGGGCACCACGCGTTCTCGTGAACCAATAACTTAATCCGGCGCGCGACCGCCGCCATTTCTTCGTCAGTCGAACAGTCTTCAGAATCCGGCGCGAGAAATTCAACACACGCACCTTTACCGCTTTCTGTCAGAGCATTTAATTCCGGTGCCGGTTCCAGCGCAGCGTTGTGATAATCAGGATATAAACCGGCGAACAGTTCGTTCACTGCCGTCAGTACGCGGTCTTTGCTGCGAAAACTTTTTTTCAATGCAACCTGTTTTAATCCGCCGCGCGCCGCCATCAGTTTTTCAATATCCGGCATCACATCCGGATCAGCGCTGCGCCATGCATAAATCGACTGCTTGCGGTCGCCGCAAATCACCAGATTTGTTTCCGCACGCCACAGTGCTTTAATAATTTCAAACTGCACGCGCGACGTGTCCTGAACTTCATCGACAATGATCCAGTCAAAACTTACGCCATCCGGGTTTCGTTTTAGCAGATCGCGAACCAGCAGGAGCTGATCGTCAAAATCCACCGCATCGCGTGCGCGTTTCACCGCTGTAAATTCTTGTGATGCGGTCGACAGACATTGCGCAAACGCTTTGAACATGTCGAACTCCTGCGCATAAAAAAATTCAGCAAGAAACTGTTTTTTCAGCGCGGATAACTCATCCGACAATGCTTTGTTTACACGTCCGAATTTCGGGAGCTGCGCAATCATTTTCACATTGGGGAAATGATCAACCGCCGCCTTTAGCCGTATTTCAGCTTCCATTCCTGTTTTCGTCGTTGTACCAAGCGCACAGAGTTCATCATAAATTTTTTCAAAATGAATCCGGTCGACTGTATGTTCCGGCGGCGGAAGCAGCGCTCCAGCATCTGAAAGATCCAGCCCGCGGCTCGCCGCTTTTTCAAGCAGTGCGCGCATGGTTTTAATCACGCTCGAATCAAAGTCGCCGAGCACTGAAAGTCCGGCGCAAAACGTACGGAAATTCGCATCGGTTTCGAGCGCTTGAATTATTGTCCGGCGCAGCACATCATTGAGCAGAACATCGCGCGCATCGTCGTCCAGCGTTTGAAAATCCGGCGACAGGCCGGCGTCCAGCGCGAACTCGCGCAGAAGTCCGGCGCAAAATGCATGAATGGTTGAAATGTTTGCCGCCGGCATCGACCGCAGTGCGCGCCGTGCTATCGCCGCAGTTTCATCGTCGCCGGAATTCAGTGCACCGGTTTCAGCGGCGAGCAGTTTCCGGGCGACGCGTGCGCGCAGTTCGGCGGCGGCGTTATCTGTAAATGTCATCAGTAAAAGCTGTTCCGCCGGCACCGGCGCGCGGTTTTCCGGCAGATGTTCGTGGGCTGACCCGAGCACCAGCGCCGTGTACAGCTCCGTAACCTGCCACGTTTTCCCCGTCCCGGCGGAGGCGTTGAAAATCAGATTCATCCGGCAAGCGTAATATGTAACAGATCATGCGCGCCAACAAAAAATCCGGTATTCCGGCGAACAAAAAACTCCGCCTGAAATCAGGCGGAGTTCCGTTTATTCTGATTGCTGCAAGTGAACGCTCAGAATTTCTGGGATGCGCAGTTGTCGCCGGAAACGAATGTCATCTTTTTGATGTTGAGCTTATCTTTCAGCAGAAAATGAAAGGCTTCAATCAGGTTTTCACAGGTGGCAACTTTTGAAACCACCACCAGACGGCATTCCGGATAGGCTTTGGCAAGCTCATTGTCAAACGGCAGTCCGAGCATGGTATTCGTGGGCGCTCCGTTGCGGATTCCCTGCTTTTCGTAAGCGGCAAGCACTCCGGGCAGAAGCGGATCTTCTTTCTGCAGAATCAGAGCATGATCGAAATTTTTCAGATAGTCCCAGGCGATTTTCTTGATGCCGTTGCACGGATAAACAAATCCGGTGCGGGCATCGACGTCGCCGGCGACTTCGATCGTTAATAATCCTGTGTGTCCGTGCAGATACTGCGCCTCGCCCTCATAACCGAGAAAACGGTGCGAATACTGAATGTTGAGTTGTGTGATTGATCTGGCCATACTGTCCTTCCTTTCTGTTTTTGGGTTTCCTGTCTTCTAGCGGCATTTACTGCAAATGCCGGAAATTCTCAATTCGATCTGCCGGATTTCTCCTTTGACGGCATCATCCGGCACCGTCATTTTCTGTGATAAATCAAAGTCAATAATCGTGCCGCACTGTTCACAGACAAAATGTCCGTGGGAATCCGTCCGGCTGTCGTAGCGCGCATTCTCGATATGATCCAAGCGGTTTAAAATTCCGCACTGAGAAAATTCATTCAGAATCCGGTATACACTTTCACGGGTAACGGTCGGTGCGGTCTCGCGCACATGATTCCATACGGTATCCACACCGGGGTGAGAAAGGTTGCCCCGCATAAAGCCGTAAACCGCACGCCGCTGGATGGTACACTTCCAGTTATTCCTGCGGCAGATCGCCGTAAATTCTCTGTCAATTTCCTGTTTCACAAATATCGGCTCTGATTTTTAAATAAATGTAATATTTATTTATGGACGATCAAGACCTTTTTAATACATTTTTTTGAATAGAAAATAATTTCCGGTATTTCTGAATTTTCCGGCACTTGTACGCTCTTCCGTGATGAACCAAAATTTGTGAAATATATTTTGTATAACCCGCAGCCATTCATCCCCGGTCTTTTAAGACCGGGGATGAATGGCACCCACAAACGGGCAGATTGAGCGGATGAACTGAACATTGAAAGAGGCAACGGTGAAGCGTTATCACTACGGAACCCATGATCAGCTAAAAGAACATATACAGACCTTTGTGACGGCCTATCACTTTGCCAAACGGCTCAAAACATTACATGGCCTCACGCCATACGAATATATCTGCAACATCTGGACTTCTGCTCTGGATCGCTTTAAGTTTAATTCGTTCCACTACACTGTGGGACTAAACAATTACGGTTGAAAAACTGACGCACCCATTGGGTATCAAACGCATGTTCCCGGTCCGGGATACCTGCCTCCGCCAACACCGCAAAATATTCTTTCGGCCAATGCGGATTTGAATTAAATGCCACCGGTTTCCTGAGCAACACCCGCGGATGTTGCTCAACAACTTTTTTCATGCACGGAATGCTATACGACAACCTGAAATAAAAAAATGAAAATATCAGACAAATCAAAGTTGAAATCAACCCCAGCGGACCGTAGCCTCCAGGAAATGAATGACGTAGAATAACTGTTAGGCACCAAATGAGGTTTCTGGGGGAGACGTGGTTATACTTCGTACCAAGCTATCTCGCATCATCTTTCTAGCCAGTATCTTGGTGTCGTTTATCGCGATTCATTTCACCAGCGTACTCGATGGAATCGGCGAGGAGCTTGTCGGGAAAGGGGGACGCTGCGCTCCCCCTTACATCCCCCCTCTATCGAACGCATTCATCCCCGTGGCAAGCCACGGGGTATTCTGCGACAGATTTCGATAAAATTCGTCAAAACTCACCGCTGTATTCGCCCGTCTATAATTCCCCAGCCGCTACAGCATTCTCCAGGATCTCAGACATCGGCACCTTGATGCCTTTGCGATTTGTTGCAGGAGTACCACGGTAATATTCTTTTCCCTGTGCTCGATTGTTCAGGAACGGGGACGAGTTGTTCACAAAGCGCAGATACCGGTAAACTCAAATAAGCAGCACTCTAAAAATCAGTTTTTTTCCGGAACTCTTCAGGAGTCATTCCCATTTGTTGCCGGAAAATTCGAAAAAACTGGGTGTAACTTCCAAAACCGGAATCCATTGCCAGTGTGAGAAGGTCGTATTTCGGGTGTTTAAACATGAGATTGATAAAGCGGTCGAGTTTTACACGGTTACGAAATTCGGTAATTGAGATACCCATTTCCTTTTTGAACATGCGGCTGATCTGGCTCGGGCTGATATTGAATTCACCGGCGAGAACGTCAAGATTTTTATGATCATTGGAATGAGACAGCAGATAGATAATTTTTTGGATGTGTGGCGACACAGGCTGATGAATATTGATTGTAGCGTTTTCATGAAAATCTTTCCAGAGTCCGGCAACGAGATATCCTAGCCCGAGCCGGTAAATGACAGGATGAGTCTTTTGTTGTGCGGCAACATCCGGTAGAAGTTTTTCATATAGACGTGCCGTTGCGAGATGGAAGCGGCGGCAGAAATATTCCTGCGGATCGCGGGCTTTCAACGGCATGAGATAACGGCTTTTACACAGCGTGTTTAAAAAGGATTGCCGCACTGTGATATTCCACATCTGGAAGTCAGAACTGCGGTCATACAGAACATGTTCCTGTGCCGGAAAGAGAAATACGATTCCGCGCGCCTCCAGATTATAAATGCGGTCGTTAACGTTATATTTTGCCTGTCCGCGTTCCACAAAATTAATTTCGAGGTGCTCATGATGATGCGGTGCAGCAATGGTTTCCGGCGCTTCATGGCGCGTGATGGATCCATATTTATCATCTTTGTGCAGTATCAGTGTTTCTTTCGGCATACCGGCTCCTTGCGCAAAAAATGCAAACAGAAGTTTTTTAAATGTAAAGTCCGTTTTCTTGCGGTGCGATAATTTTGATTCGAACAATAAGAATTTTAACGTGAGGATTGATAATGGAAATGAACGGAAATTTTTCTACTGACGGCAAAGAATTTATTTTAAACGATCCATTGTTACAGCGGCCCTGGATGAATGTGCTGTCTAACGGGCGCTGGTGCTATGTTGCGAGTCATCTTGGCGGCGGCTATTCTTTTATTGATCAGCCGAATGTCGGACGCATTACGCGCTGGCATATTGACGGCGTTCCGCGCGATACCGTTGGGAAATTTTTATTTCTGTGCGATGAAAAATCTGGCGACTGGTGGAACGCGAACGGTTATCCGCCGTTTGATCCGCTGGATTCATGGCGCTGTCATATCGGACTTGGTTATAACCGGATTGTTTCGGCGCATCATGGAATTGAAGCGGAGCAAACGTGGTTTACGCCGATGCCGGATGCATCAAAAACCGGCACATTTGAAGTCGGTGATGCATGCTTGATTTGGACGGTTCAACTTAAAAATACCTCTGACCGGGAACGAGAAATCTCTGCAACATCATATGTGGAGCTGGCACCGGGCAACTGGTTTGAAGACACATCGTGGCGCGAGTTTTATACATTGATGCAACGGCAGGAATTTAAGGATAACACATTGTACAACCGCTCAACGCTCTGGGTGAAACATACCGGCGGCTGGCAGGCTCAGAATTCAGATGCAAACAACATTCCTTTTGATTACGCAGTTTTTTTGAACAGTTCGGCACCGGTGGATAGCTATGAAGGTGATCGCTATCAATTTATTGGTGCGTATCGCGATTTAAAGTCGCCGCAGGCAATGGAACAGAAAACACTTTGCAATGTTGTCGCTACGGGGCGTGATGCCTGTGCCGCACTTCGCAGCCGGTTTGTTTTACAGCCCGGTGAACACATCGAATATGTTTTAATTCTCGGTGCGACTCCGGTAGATTCACGAGATGCATCCGGTTTGTATGAAAAATATAACACGCCGGAAAAAGCGCGTGCAGCATTTGAAAACCTGAATGCATACTGGAACAACGTGATTTCTTCTCCAATGGTGGAAACGCCGGATGGCGATCTCAACACGATGGTGAATATCTGGTTTAAATATCAGGGTGCAATTCTCTCGTGGTGGAACCGCAATACAGGATACTGCTATTCCGGTATTTATAATTACGGCGTTCGCGATGCCTGCCAGGATGCTGTTTCCCGTCTGAGCCAAGATCCGGAATGGGTGCGTGGATTGATCCTGAAAAAAATCATGATCTGGCAGTTTGACGACGGCGATTATGCGCACAACGGCAATTTCATGAATATGTTCGGTGCGCGCACATTCCATTCCGACGACCCGTTAAACCCGCTGTTCATCGTGGCACACTACTGCCGTGAAACCGGCGACTTTTCAATCCTTGATGAAAAAACACAGTGGGTAAATCCGCAAACCGGAATTTCCGGCGATTCAAAAAAACCGGACGCATCAATTTATGAACATCTGATCGCCGGAATTGAGTTTTTCTGGAGTCAATTTTCGGACCGCGGCCTACCGTTAATTCTGAAAGCGGACTGGAATGATGCGCTCGATCAGTGCGGTAAAACTCCGGAACTGGATGAGAATAAAAATATTATTCCGGGAACATCGGGACAGGCGGAATCTGTAATGCTTGCGGGCTGGGCATGCATTTGTATAGAGATGTTTTATGAATGCATGGAAAAAGCTGGGGATTTCCAGCGGCTGGAAATCTATCGCCGGAAAATCGCAGAGCTAAAGATGCGTGTAAATGAACTCTGCTGGGACGGCGACTGGTACCGGCGCGCGACGCACCATTCCGGCTGGGTTCTCGGCACAAAAGAGCAACTGGACACCGGCGGAGCATTTTTCGGGAATCCGAATGCATTTGCAGTGATCGCCGGAATTGCCGATGTCTCGCGCATAGAAAAAATAATGAACAGTTTTGAAAAATATCTGGACACAGAATATGGTAGCCGCTGTTTTTATCCGCCGTTTGCCGAACCGGAAAAACGTGCCGGAATTATCAGCCGGTTTGCGCCGGGAACGAAAGAAAACGGATCGTTGCAAGGGCATAACAGTCGCTGGCGGATCTGGGCGGAATGTACGGCCGGTCGCGGCGATAAGGCGTATGAAATTATGCGCACGATGCTGCCAAATGTACGCTGGAAAGAAGACGGCGAAAATTATCTGATTGAGCCGTATGCCGCATGCCAGTTTATCTATGCGCCGGAAGCAGATCACCCCGGTGAGGGGTCGCACTCCTGGGCTACAGGAACAGCGTGCTGGACGCTGTTGAATGTCTGGGAGCATATGCTGGGTGTCCGTCCTGAATTAACAGGATTACGGATCGACCCATGCCTTCCATCAGAGTGGGAGAATATTCGCATGATACGGAAATTCCGCGGATGTGAATACACTATACAAATCCAAAAACCGAGAGGGATCTGCAAAGGAACGGTATCGTTGACTGTAAATGGGCAGGAGATTGACGGAGATATTATTCCGATTCAGGAGAGCGGTAGTATATGCGCAGTGAATGTAGCGATCAAATCACCAGCAGTCCGTTAGAAAGAACAATCATGACTCAGCGCGAGCGTATCTTAACTGCACTGAATGCCGGTCTGCTAATCGGACTTTTGCAAGTGCTGGCAGAAGATACGCGCAGGCAAATGAAATTACGGTTTTTGAGACAGTGGTACACGACGGAAAGTAAAAATTAATGAAACAAAACACAGTTGTTTTTGATGTTACGGGACTGGACTGGTGGACGGAGCTTTACACCGTTGAAGCAGTACAGGGACTTGCTAACCGGAGCGGCCCGCAGATAATGTTCGGCCCAAGCGATTATTCTGCCGCACAGGATCGTCCCGGCTCACCGTGGAACGAAAACTGGATGCACATTTATTCCGAGCGTAACGGGATTACTTTCGAGCCGTTGCACGGGCTGCTGCCGCTGCTCGACCGTTTCAAACATCTGTTTTCCGGAATTGTTGTTTACGATCCTAAAATTGACGGAACGCGCTGTGTTGCAATGACGCTCGCCGGAACAGATTCTCTGCTGCCGGTAACAAAAAAAATGCTGGCTGGGGAATCGCCGGAACTGAAAGGAAAGTTGAATTTTCAAACATTGGAAAACTATCTGGGACTTGAGATCAAAGAAGATTTAACCGGCCGGTTCCGCGACAGTGTTGACGTGTATGCATGGGCGCTTGAGCATGTCATGCCGAAATGCAACCGGCGCTGGGCGCATACACCGTCAGGGCCGGATGTCGACGGGCTGTATATCGGCCTCGGTCCGTTTCGCAGCTTCGACTGGACGATCGCAAACAAAGGTTTCATTTTTAATTTAACGCTAGGTTACGAGGATCAGAGATCTTTCGGCGGCATTGTGAAAGGTGACAAACGGCAGGCGGATATGTACCGCCGGATTCTGGATGCACTCGAAGCGCCAGCATTCATTTTCGGTTATGGCGAATTTGAATGGAGCTGGTTCATGTTGGTCGGTGAGAAAGGGCATTATTATCTTCATTGGGGAGATAACATGAGTTTTCACGCCAAAGTTTCGCCACGCAGTAATGTGCTTCACCAGAAATTCCAATGTCGGGAAGATGAAATAGACCGTTCCGATCGGCGTTACCGGGTTTGTTTTATCACCAGTGAAGGTGACACAATGAAAGGTCCGGTGCCGTTCTTTTTCGGAAGCTGGAACGATCCGCAGCGCGGCGCCATCCCGATAAACTGGACGCTTCCGGCGATGATGTCGGAATTCCCGGCGATGTTGGAATATTATTATGAAACCGCGACCGCGAATGATTATTTCGTGGCGTTCGATATTTTTAATTTCAAAATGCCGACGTTCACAAAATTTTTACAAGAACATGCAGCACGTTACAGACAAACTGATTTAACAGTGCCTGTGCTGACAGAGCGCTCTAAAAATGATACCCGGCTGAATGAATTTGCAGAAGCTGTAAAACCGTCCGGCATTGCATTCATTGAATGGCTTTCTCCTGGTCGCGCGGCGTATCAGCGTAGACTTCCCGATGGAACCCCGGTGGTCTGCTGTTCAGACGATTTAGGATACTGGCAGGCAAAAATCACCGGATCCTGGGGATCGGAATGGACCGATGACATTAAAGATCCGGTAAAGCGTTATATACTGATCGAAAAACTGATTCGCAATATTGAACAGGCTGCGGAACAGCTTTTGATGCCGGGGCCGGTGATTGTATACGGTGACACGCACCGCTGCGGTGAGCTGTCCGCATTTTATGCAGATGTCACTGCAGCGCTTGATTCACAGCGGTTTAAAGTTGCGCGACTTGACGAAGCGCTGTTCGCAGCACGCATCATGCTTCCCGACCAAATTGAACCCCCGGAAACGGATGTTCCGGAAACCAAAGCAGCACTGCTTGAAATTCATAATTAAGGAGACCAACATGAAGCATCAAAAAATTACTGTGGTGACAGCCATGTTAACCGCGTTGAAATGTTTTGGAAATCAACCGAACACACCGAAAAACATTTTGTTTTTGATGTGCGATGACCTGAAACCGCTTTTAAACTGCTACGGTGACTGCCGCGCAATTACACCAAATTTCGACCGGCTGGCGGAACGCGGCTTTGTATTTGACAATGCGTTTTGTCAATATCCGGTGTGCGGACCGTCACGCCTGAGTATGCTGACCGGGCTGCGCCCGACAACCAGCAGTGCATATGAAAACACGCAGGAACAGATGTGGCCGGAAACTGTACGCAATATTCCGAGCCTCCCTGCTTATTTCAAGCAGAACGGTTATTACACGGTTTCGATCGGGAAAGTATATCATTCACCAAAAGAAACCGATCTCGATTCATGGAGTGAACCGCCGGTCGCATTTGCAAACCATGTGTATCTGCTCCCGAAAAACAGAGCAAAACAGGAAGAGTTTATGCGCCAGCACAATGCCGGCGCACCATGGGAAGAAATCGGCCCTAAAATGCTGGTCGCCTGTACCGAAGATGCCGATGTTGCGGACAATGAATATATGCCGGGTAAGCATACAGATATTGCCATTAGTAAACTGCGCGAACTCGCAGATAAAAAAGAACCATTTTTTATGGGACTCGGCTGGTCGCGCCCGCACTATCCGTTCAATGCACCGAAAAAATACTGGAATCTATATGACCGCGAAAAAATAGAAGTCAGCGGTCTGGAACACATCGTCCCTCCCGAAAACGAACGGGTTCTCCGGCAGAAAAACTGGGAAGTGTTTGATTACGGTGATGTTGAAGACGGACCGATTGATTCGGCATTGCAAAAACGAATGATGCATGGATATATGGCGTGCGTCAGTTATGTGGACGCGCAGCTTGGCCGTGTTCTGGATGAGCTGCAGCAGCTGGGAATTGCGGGGCAGACGGTGATTGTTCTGATCGGCGACCACGGGTTTCACTTAGGCGAGCATGGACTGTGGGGAAAGTTCACACATCTGGAAGAGTCTGCGCGCAGTCCATTGATCGTTGCGGATCCGGGGAATCTCCGTGCCGGAAGCCATATTTCTGAGTTGGTTGAATTTGTTGATATCTATCCTTCATTTTGCGAAATGGCCGGCTTGCCGGTTCCCGGGCATTGTGAAGGAAGCAGTCTGGTGCCTTTAATGAACGGAAATTCCAAACATTGGAAGAGAGCTGTCTTTACACAATACAATCTGGGCAATGCATGGGGAACCTCTATGCGTACGGAACAGTATCGTTATACGGAATTCATACACCCGAAGACGGGGAAGGTGCAGGCTCTCAGTCTGTATGATCTTGTAAAAGACCCGGGTTCCGGCAGAAATTTCGCTTATGATGATGCATACCGGCCGGTTGTAAAACAGTTGCATGAACAATGGCTGGGAGGCTGGCAGAAACAGAAAGAGGAAATGAAATGTCGCTGAGAAAAAAACGCTGCGATCGATTCATCTGGCTGGGGCTGTCGTTGCTTCATCTGGAATGTTTCGGGACAGAAGCATACACATTTCCTTTGAATCTGTACAAAGGCCGTCCGCTGGATGAGCGGATCACAGTCGAAGTTCTTCAGGGAATTGTGAACCGCGATGGTCCCCGTCTTTTTTTGACCGAAACATGGACTCCATACAACCAAATGTGGACCAATGTTTATTCTGCCGGATACGAAATACAGTTTAAGTCTGTAAGCAGCCTTCCTGACCTGATTCAGCAGTTCCGGGATCAGCTTTCCGGAGTTGTATTGTATGACCCGAAGGTAGACGGAACCCGTTATATTGCGGCAACGCTGGGCGGACTGGACAATCTTCTGCCGGTTGCGGCCGGCAGCCGGCTTTTAACGCAGATTGATCTGCCGGTGAAAGAAGATTTGACCGGCCGCTTCAAAACCAGTGTCGAAGTATATGAATGGGCGCTTAAAGAAATTTTGCCGCGTTGCAACCGTAAAGTGGCGCACACTCCCGCCGCCGGAAAAGTGGATGGAAAATATATCGGGTGGGGCTTTCACGGATTGGATTATACCGTGGCGGAAAAAGGGTTTATTTTTAATCTCGGCTGTATCGATCGGGATATGGAGGCGTTCGGGCGGATCATTGACGCAACGCCGGACCAGTTGCGTCTTTACCGGGAAATTCTTACGCAGCTTGAAAGTCCGGCATTGATTTTCGGCTACGGAGAATATGAGCTGGCGTGGTTCGATCTACTCGGCGAATACGGCCATACCTATCTGCATTGGGGCAATAATCTCAGCTACCATGCAAAAGTTCCGGCGCATCAGCCGGAGTTTAAACAGAAACAGCACATTGCACCGGAAAATGTAACGGTGGAGAAAAACAAATATTACGTCACCTTTCTCAGCAGCGAAGGCGATTCAACGAAAGGACCGCTGCCTTTTTTCTTCGGAAGCTGGTTCGATCCCGCGCGCGGCTCTGTCCCGATGAACTGGTGTATGCATCCGGAAATGGTGCGATTCCCCGCGATGCTTGAATATTATTATGACACAGCTACAACAAATGATTATTTCGTGGCAATGCAGGTATTCAACTTTGAAATGAAAAATCTATCCGCCTTTTCGGCACATGTGAAAAAATTGATGCAGCAGGCGGACATCTCTTGCGTTATCGCAGATTTTGCAAATCCGGCGGACAACCCGGTGAAGAAAGAAAATTTTCTGCGGATTCTTCAGCCGCTCGGCGCGGTGGATGCGCTGTTCGAGTACTCTACGCCGCAAGGCTACAATCGTGTTATTAGCGGCGGTATTCCGCTCGCAGGAACATCGATGAATCTAACCTACTGGTATCGGTTGCTTCCCGGCGGCTGGGACGCTCACTGGCAAAAAATGTATAAAGACCCAGCACAGCAATCGATGGTTTTTGATGTGGTGATCGGAGAAATCGAAAAAGAAGCTGCTGCACATCAGCCGCCCTACCTCATCG
This sequence comes from Kiritimatiellales bacterium, assembly GCA_041656295.1. Lineage (NCBI taxonomy): Bacteria > Pseudomonadati > Kiritimatiellota > Kiritimatiellia > Kiritimatiellales > Kiritimatiellales bacterium. Next base: position 52,784 of record JBBADV010000007.1, read on the forward strand.
TGGTGTATACCGATCTTCATGAATTTGATTTGCATTGCGAGATGCACCGTGAAATCGCAGCCCGGCTGGATCCAAAACGTTTCAAAGTTGTCCGGCTTGATGAGGGGATGTCGGCTTTAAGACAGTGGAATAAACGATGAATTCCAAACCATCAGACGCAACACTGCCTTTCCGGACTATCCTGGCCTACGGGTGCGGAAGTTTCGGAAACAATCTGGTCTACGGCTTGATGAGTATTTATCTGATGGTCTTTTATACCGATCAGTTCGGACTTCCGGTGGCGTCTGTGGGAACACTGTTTCTCGTTGCGCGCATCTGGGATGCCATCAACGACCCAATCATGGGATTGTTGGTTGACAATACAAAAAGCCGGTGGGGACAGTTTCGTCCGTATCTACTGTTCGTTCCGCTTCCCATGGCGATATTTACAACGCTGTGTTTTATGTCGCCGGAATTTTCGCCGGCAGGGAAGCTGATTTACGCATACTTTACTTATATTCTGTGGGGCATGAGCTTTACAGCGATGGATATTCCTTATTGGGCTATGTCTGCCGCAATGACGGAAGATTCAAAAGAACGGAATAAAGTGGTGATGATTCCGCGCACACTGGCAGCAGTGGCATGGACACTGATCGGCATGATTACACTGCCGATGGTTGCCTGGCTCGGCAGCGGTGACGACCGGCACGGATTTCTGCTGACGGCACTTGCCATTTCTATTGCAGCGGTTGCTTTCACCTGGATCACATTCTTTAACTGTCGGGAAAACGTTCATGTAAAAGAAGAACGCCGGCAGAATTTACGGGATATTATAGATATGGTGATTCATAATCGTCCGCTGCGACTGGTGATCGGCGGATTTTTAATGCTGGAAATAGTCTATGCCGTAAAAAATATCTTGCCGATTTATTATCTGACCTATGTCCTGCATTCCAAAAACCTGATTCCTGTTTTCATGGGCCTGAATCTGGCGCTCACGCTGTTTGGTTCAATTATTTCTCCGGTACTCTCCTTTAGATTCGGAAAGAAACGTATGGCAGTCTGGGGCAATCTGATCGCCGCACTCTCCGGTATTGCATTTTATTTTGCCGGATATAGAAGCGTAATCTGGCTCTTTATTTTTAATTCAATTCTGCTGATCACAACATCCGCTGCAAACATTGCGCTGATGTCAATGTTGATTGATACCGTAGAATACGGTGAATGGAAAACCGGTCGCCGTTCCGGCGGCATTATTTTTGCGATGAATACATTTAAAACCAAGGTCGCCGGCGCAATCGGCGGTGCCCTGGGCGCTTACGGACTGGCTGCAATTCATTATATTCCAAACGTTGAACAGACGGAATTTACAATCAAAGGCATGCACCTACTCTTCACATTGCTTCCCGGTGCCTTGAGCCTGCTGGCAATGCTTCCGTTTTGTTTCTACGACCTGACAGAAGAACGTTACGACTGCATTTTAAATGAACTGCTGGAACGTAGAAAAACGTCTGAAAGACAGAAAGGATAAAAAAAGTATTATGAAAATATGCGTCAGTTTATATTGCGGTCTTACAGCCGCTGCTGTGTCCGGGATGTCTGCGGTCAATTCTTCGGCAGAGGTGAAACGCCCGAATCTGCTGTTGATTTATATTGATGATCTGGGAGATCGTTTTCTTGGATGTTACCGGGAAGACGGCCAAAATTCTGATACACCGAACATTGACAGGCTGGCGTCGACCGGTGTCCGGATGACAGACGGCTATGTGACGGCATCAATCTGTACGCCGTCGCGCGCGGCGGTTCTGACCGGACGGTATCAGCAGACATTCGGAATATACGGCAATCCGGATGCTTTTGCCGGGATGCCGGACAACGTGAACATGCTGGCAGATCACCTTAGTTCATATGGGTATTCGTGCGGATGGGTGGGTAAATCCCATCTGGGATGGAACATGAATCCGCTGGATCGCAACTTTGATTATTTCTGCGGATTTCTAGGCGGCTGGCATGATTATTATCGGGCGGATGCGGGGCATATATGGACGGATGAAGCCGGGCAGGCTTGGGTATATGAAAACAGAACGCCCTTAAAGGAAATCAAGTATCTGACTGAAGAGTTTACAGATCGCTCTCTGGCTTTTATGGAGCGCAGTCAGCAGGCCGGAACTCCCTGGGCGCTGTATCTGGCATATAATGCGGTGCATTCGCCTACGCAGGCTCCCTGGGATACGGTCAAGGACCTGGGCGGAGAAAAGATAACCAGCTGGAATTTGCGTCGCGCGATGGTTATGTCTCTGGATAAGGGTATCGGACGGCTTCTGGATTTTCTTGAAAAATCCGGAAGCCGGAATAACACGTTGGTGTTTTTCATAGGCGATAACGGTGGAACCGGAAATTCCTACCGGTCCGGTAAGGGATCGCTGTATGAAGGCGGCATCCGCGTTCCGTATCTGGTCAGTCTGCCGGGGATATTGCCCCAGGGTAAAGTTTATTCAAGACCGGTCTCATCACTGGATGTCATTCCCACTTTTTTATCTCTGGCCGGTCTGGCGGTGCCTGACCGGCTGGATGGGACAGATCTGACACCCTACCTTACTGGACAGCGGCAGGGTGATCCTCATCAGGTTCTTTTCTGGCAGTACTCAGGAGATAATCCGGACAGTGTCATTCGTTTTGCGGTTCGGCAGGATCATTGGAAACTTGTCCGCGACCTGAATCAGCCGGATGCTGTGGAGTTGTATAACCTGAGGGACGATGTTTCAGAAAAAACAAATTTGATCGAACAGCATCCGGAAGTCGCGGCGTCTATGCAGCAGCTCCGTTCGCAGTGGGAAAAGAAGATTGTTCCTCCGCTGGTTCCTCCGGGCAGACGAGGATCTCCGTGGGTGGAAGAACTGAAGCAGGCAGGCAGGGGCTGGCAGGAAATAAGGGATAAAATAAATAAAACCAGGAATCAGGAAGCAATGGATGCAATGCGGATTTATTGGGAAAAAGAAAGAAATAAAGATGAAGAGGATCAATGTGGATTATAGTGTATTAGTCACGATCTGATCTGACAGTCAGGCAGAAAAATGTTCCCCCTGTTAGGGTCAAAAACAAAAACCTCCGGCGTGAATGCCGGAACTAACAGGAATAACAGAGATGACAGACGGCTGTGTCACGATGGCATCCCGGCATGAAATCCAACAATGTTAACACGCCCTAGGAAAAAGATACTTATGGCGTCAGTTTTATAATGGTAAGGGAAAAACAAAACAAAGGATTTTTAACGCCCGTCCTTTAGAAAATGAAAAATACTACGCAACAAATGGAATGCTGGCGTATCTCCATGAGGTAATATTCAGGAAAATGGATCGAGAAAATAGAGTATGAAAACTTCACGGATATTAACGACTGTATTTTCCGGATTGTTCATAGCGGGAGCCGCAGGTGCAGATGAGGATGCACGACCGAATGTGCTTTTTATTATGTCTGACGATCTGCGGACGGCATTAGGCTGTTACGGCAACCGGCAGGTGATCACTCCGAATATTGATCAGCTGGCTTCTTCAGGATTTGTTTTCCGGCGGAGTTACTGTCAGATGGCGGTTTGTAATGCGTCACGTTCCAGTTTGCTGACAGGATGGCGACTGGATTCTCTCCGATTTGAAAACAGCGGAAATTTTAGAAAAAACTCCCCGGGAATTATTACGCTTCCTCAGCATTTTAAAAACAACGGATATCACACAATAGGGATTGGGAAAATTTTTCATGGGGATGATGACGAGGTGATGTCGTGGAGCGAACCCTGGTGGACGCCGGATCGATCAGGGTATCTAAAGACCTGGGAGGAGCGGAGAGCGGAAGGTCAGAAGATGGGGCTTTCCGGAGAGAGGCTTCGGCAGTTTGTCCGTCCGGTTGTTGAATGCACCGATGCTGCTGACGAAGAATATAAAGACGGGATGATTGCCGGGCGGGCTCTTGAAGTAATGCGCAGAGTGAAAGACCGGCCGTTTTTTCTGGCCGTTGGATTCAGCCGTCCTCATTTGCCTTTTGCCTGTCCGAAAAAATACTGGGACTTGTATGACCGTGAAAAAATTAAAGCGGCAGAAAATCGCATACGGCCTGACGGGATTCCCGACTATACGGTGAATGGTCCTCTTGAAATAGAAAGTTACGGGAAGGTTCCTGTTGGCGCAGATGGAAGAGCGGATATTTCTGCAGATCAGGCAAAAGAGTTAACGCATGGCTATTATGCCAGTGTCAGTTTTGTCGATGCGCTGGTTGGAAAACTCCTGAATGAACTGCAACGGTTAGGGCTTGATAAAAAAACAATTGTGGTTCTGATCGGAGATCACGGATTTCATCTCGGCGAACGCGGACACTGGTCGAAATTTACAAATTACGAAGTGGATGCCGCTGCACCATTGATTGTTCGAGCCCCCAGCATGAAATACAGCGGGTACAGTACTTTAGCGATTACTGAATTTGTCGATATTTATCCATCGCTGTGCGAACTCGCCGGGCTGCCGCTGCCGGAACAGCGTCTGGAAGGGACCAGTTTTGTTCCTCTGGTGAACATCAATCCGGAGCTGCCATGGAAAAAAGCCGCATTCACCCAATATAATCGACCGGCTAATCATGGCGGGATGATCGGACGGGCGGTGAGAACGGAATATTTTCGCTATGTGGAATGGGAAAAAGATAGCGCAGTAATTTTTTCGGAATTGTATGATCATCGGGCTGACCCGGATGAAATGGTGAATCTTGCTTTCAGTCCCGAATGGGAGTCTGTTGCTGCCGAGCTGTCGGGCTTGTTGCATAATGGATGGGAGAGTGCACTTCCGGATCTGAAGCAAAAATAGGTGGCGAAAGGAAGGATGAGGATATGAAAAAAGCAGGCGCACTTAGCTGGCTTTATGTCGCCGGAGTTGCCGGTGGAATCCAAGCATTTGGAAATCAGCAGAAAATCTCTCCGAATGTTTTGTTCATAGCGATTGATGATTTAAATGACTGGGTGGGGTGCTTTGGCGGGAACCCGCAGGCAAAAACGCCGAATATCGACCGGCTGGCCGCGTCCGGAATTAAATTCACGAATGCTTATTGTGACGCACCTGCGTGCGGGCCGTCGCGGGCTGCGCTGCTCACCGGCATTCGCCCGAACCGTTCAGGAGTTTATCTGAACAATCATAAAAGCTGGCTGCGGTCAGAAGTTCTGCATGCGGCGGTACAGCTTCCAAAACATTTTCACGATAACGGTTACTACACTGCAATTACCGGGAAAATTCATCATGAACGCTGGCTGGAACTCATTGGAGAAGATGAAGGCTGGGAAACGGCATGGCCTTCGAGAAAAAATGTGGTGCCGGACAGTCCGTGGCCGAGGCACCCGGATGGAACACCGCCGCCGATGCGTCGCGGACCGCGTGATAAGTTCAGTGATTTTGATTGGTATCCTCTCGATTGCGAACTCGAAGAAATGGCCGAAGTAAAATCAGCAAGCTGGATTAAAGAACAGCTTCAAATTGAATACGACCGACCGTTTTTCATTGCCTGTGGATTTCAAAAACCGCATGTGCCGTGGTTTGTGCCACGCCGGTTTTTTGATATGCATCCACTGGATCAGATTCAGCTTCCAGAAATAAAGTTTGATGACCTGGACGACGTACCGGAAATTGCAAAGCGGAATGCCTACTGCTATAGCGGGCTTTACGAAATGCTGCGCGATAACGGACTGGAAAAAGAAGCGGTGCAGGCCTATCTTGCTGCGACATCATACGCGGACTATTGCGTCGGGCTGCTGCTGGATGCGCTGGAAGACAGTGCATATAAAGATAATACGATTATTGTTCTGTGGAGTGACCACGGGTTTCATCTCGGCGAAAAAACCAGATGGAGTAAATATAGTTTATGGAATGAGGCCACCCGTTGCCTGCTGATGTGGAACGCGCCGGGAATTACAAAGGAAAATATGGAATCCACCATTCCGGTAAATTTATCTGATATGTACCCGACTCTGGTTGAGCTGTGCGGATTGCCGAATCCGGTTCAGCAGTTCGATGGTATGTCGCTTGTTCCGTTTATGAAAAATCCGGCGTTAAAATCAGAACATCCTGCAATGACCGCACATCATTATAAATGTTACAGTCTGCGCAATGAAGAGTGGCGCTATACGGTTTACGCCAACGGTACAGAAGAGTTGTATAATGAAATCAGTGACCCGCTGGAATGGACGAATCTTGCCAGAGATCCGGAATATGAGTCGGTAAAAAACTCACTGCGAAAATGGCTGCCGCAGGAAAGTGCGCCGGCGCTGAAAAAGATGAACATTGTCTCGCCCCGAAAACTGGCGAATGGAGGAGAAAATGAATAATATAACATTATCCGCGGTAGGTGTACTGGCGGCTGGTTTTGCAACCGCAGCAGAGCAGTCACGCCCGAATATCCTGTTTATTCTTAGCGATGACCATTCGCGGCAGGCGATCAGTTGCTATAACGACGGCAGATTGAACCAGACGCCGAATCTCGACCGGATTGCACATGAGGGAATGCGGCTCGACAACGTATTCTGTGTCAGCGCGCTTAGCGCACCGAGCCGTGCAACAATTCTTACCGGAAAACATTCTCATATCACCGGATTGACTCAACTGTGGGACTATATGAAACGTGCGCCCACGGTGTTTGATAATTCGCAGGATACGATTGCAACCTATATGCAGCAGGCGGGTTATCAGACTGCCGTGGTTGGCAAATGGCACCTCAACTGCACGCCGCGGAATTTCGATTATTACAACGTCTTAATCGGGCCGTGGGGACAGGGGGAATATTTTGATCCGGATTTCAATGAAAACGGAACAGAACGGACGTATACGGGACGTTACGTAACCGATGTGATCACAGAGGAAAGCCTGCGCTGGCTTGAGGAATCACGCGATCGTGAAAAACCGTTCATGCTCTTTGTTCATCACAAAGCACCGCACGCCATCTGCGAGCCGGATCAGAAACACAAAGGAATGTACGACGACGTTGTTTTTCCAGAGCCGGATACGATCAACGATGATTATGCCGGCCGGCTTGCCGCAGCCGCATCCGATCAACGGCTGGACAAGTGGACCCCTTATGTGAGAAAGGCTCCGAAAGGGTTGTCACCGGAAAAATTGCGCTCGTTTGTATATCAGGCGTACATGAGAGATTATTGTTCCGTGATTGCTTCTATTGACGACAATGTAGGACGCATGCTGAACTATCTTGAAAAAACAGGAGAACTGGATAACACCGTCGTCATGTATTCGTCTGATCAGGGAATGTTTCTTGGAGATCACGGTTGGTATAATAAAATGTTCATGTATGAAGAGCCGATCCGCATGCCGTTACTGATCCGTTATCCAAAAGAAATTGCCGCTGGTTCGGTCAGCAGTACCATGATACTGAATGTAGACTTCGCTCAGACAATGCTCGATCTTGCCGGAATTCCCGCCCCGCGCGACATGCAGGGAAAATCATTCCGCCCGGCATTTTCCGGAAAAACCCCGGCAGACTGGCGTGACAGTTTTTTCTATCAGCACTACGGGGAGTGGGTTGCCCCGCATTACGGTGTGCGCACAGATCGTTATAAGCTGATCTATTTTTATAACGATCCTGATCATCCGGAATGGGAGCTTTTCGATCTGAAAAACGATCCAAAAGAACTCAGCAATGTCCATAATAATCCCGAATATGCCGGTGTCGTAAAAGAAATGCACAAAAAACTTCAGGCAGTTCAGAAAGAGTGCGGATACATGAAAGAAGTTGACGACGGTGTAATGATGCGCTGGCGTAAACGGCTGGCCGACAAAAAACGCTGGGAAAAGAACAAATAGCGAAGAATGAGATGTAATAGATACTGTTTTTGCAGCTCATTTTTTGCGGTGGAGAACATCTGATCAAGGTGTTCAATCTGGAGGAACAGAAATAAATTTTCAGTTCGGCAAAAAATGTAAACGCAGGTGCATGAAATGCAAAGCTGTTTCCGGTTGTTTTTAATAACCTGAATGTACGTATAGTAGGAAAAGGAGAAAAATGCGCCTATTACTAATATCTCTAATGATTCTTGGCAGCATCCGCCTGTTCGCTGAAGATGTTTACTGGACTAGCGCCGCTGGCGACCGACTCTGGACAAATTCAAAAAACTGGAATGCCGGCACTCCGAAACAAACAGATGCTGTGCGGCTGAATAAGCCGGTTAAATTACAGCCGTTGTTTACCGAAAAGATGAGAACAACTGTAAAGGCGGTTTTTATCGGTATATCCGATGGCGAAGTTGCCGGTTTTGAAATGACGGGCGGAAAGCTGACCGTAACCGGTGCGTTTGAGGTCAATAAAAATGACACTATGAAACATAAAGGGCAGTTTACGATGAGCGGCGGCATATTGTCGGTCGGGGGAAATTTCCGTGTTGGCTGGAACGATAATGACGCACAGGTTTTGATTACCGGCGGACGAATTGAAACCGAATATGGTAACGCTGGCGCAAAAAGCCGAATTATTCTTCAGGATGGTGTAATTAACGCACATTGGAACTGGCTGATGAATGAAGGCTCAAAGATGGATATTCAGGGAGGGCAGTTTATCGTCCGCAGCATTAAACGTGAAGAACAGCTCCGTTCTTATATCGACAATGGCAATATTATCGCATGACGGTAAGGGAACTGTTAACATGATCGTGGAGAAAGGGAGGATTGTCATCACGGCCATCCCGGGGAAATAGGCAGTTTTTCACATCTGCAAAAAGTGTAAAGTGACACACAAAAAATGAAAAGACGAATGTCAGATATAATTTACCATAGCATATGGTTTGAGTATTTGAATTAATATTAACAGAAAGGAGAACAGGATGAGTAAGCTCATAAAAACAGCAGTTACTATATTGGGCATAACAATTAGTGTATGTGCCGACACGACGTGGAATAATAACGGCGGTGATCAAGTGTGGACGAACGCCGCAAACTGGACAGCCGGAATTCCTGGGCCGGCGGATGTGGTTACATTAAGTAAAGCCATTTCAATCCAGCCGATTTTTTCTGTTGGAATGAGCGGAACAGTTTCTAATGTTCTCATTGGAATGGCTGGCGGAAACACTGCCGGATTTTTAATGACAGGTGGAGCATTGGCAGTTAATGGGACGTTCAATATCAACCAGAATAATAATGCCAACCATCAGGCAAAGTTTGAAATGACCGGCGGGAATCTTACTGTTTCTCAAAATTTCCGGGTGGGAATGAATCATAATAATGCAGAGTTTATTATGAGCGGTGGAAATATCTCTGTCGGATATTTTAATTTAGGATCGAATGCAACAGTTTCTATCAGCGGCGGTACATTTGAAATTCAAAATAACTGGGTGATGAACGGAACTCATACGGCGATTGATCTTTGCGGAGGAACAATCGTTTTTAATAATGCAAACGGTGGAGACGGGACGTTTGGCGACATCATTCAGGGATATATTGATGCCGGTTATATTGTCGGCTACGGCGGTACAGAAGCGTTGAATGTGGAGAAAAATGGAGATGTATGGACAATCACTGCAGTTCCTGAAGCTTCATCGATCACGTTGTTTTTGATCAGCTCTGTAAGTATTATTGGGCTCAGAAAAAAGCTTTAATACAATGGTTCCTGTTGCGTTTTTGATAACATTGCTGGGTGTTTCGGCGCCCAGCAATTTATGTTTAAACACACAGGTTGCATGGATGGATGCGTTGCCGGAACAGGGATGTTTCGCCGAATTTGCAATTGACGGAAACTTAAATACATACGCCCGTACTGAATTCCCGGGACCATGGGATTTTACGATTGATCTGCAAACAAAAGCATCCGGTATAAACCGGATTGTGTTCTCGCCGGACACAGAACGGTACGCCTCTGAGTATAAAATTCAGATATCGGACGACAACTGGACATGGATTGATCTGGTTGTACAAAGCAACGGCACAGGAAATTCCTGTTCCTATGAAATTTTTCCGGAGGCATCGGGGCGGTACATAAAAATTACAGTTGCGGCGCAAAGCGGCTTACAAAGTCATATAATCCGTAATGTTGAAGTTTTCGGATATGCCGGCGAATATTGTAAAGCGTTTCCGTTCGACCCGCCGGAGCGCCCGGAAATTATTTTTAAACTGATCGTTGGACGGGACACAGATTTTCTTTGGAAATACAGATATAATCCGGAAGAAATTTTTGCGCGCTTCGACCGGGTTTACCAGTCAGTTCAGCCGCTTTTGAAACACTATAATCTCTCATTTGTAATCTGCCCGAGTCTGTTCTATTCCAACACGGATGACGAAGGCTACGGACGCGAAGTCACTCCGGTTTATACCATTGATCCCGTTCTGATTTCATTACTGGATGAATTTGAAGCCAGAAGCTGGAACTATTCCAGTAAAGACTGCGCGCCGGGATTTCATCTGATGGTATATTCATCGGATGCATCTCATCAGCAGGAAGAATTTGACATCCCATGGCCCCCGTTAAACCGTGCCGAGTATTCCACGGATGGACACAAGGGCATGACGCTCGATATTCAAACCGCGCGTGATCTGAAATTCCGCTATCCGCGCACATTCTGCGGCATTGTTTTCCATGAACTGCTTGGCAGCAACCGCCGGTGGCTGAACGGCGGTGATGGCGGTATTCCCAAAGATGATGAAGCCATCCGCGCCTGGGCTGATTTCTGCCGCGACTACGGTTTGGAACTGGTCTGGGGCGATCCGAAGTGGACCGCTTCCGGGCTGCCTGAAGGAAACAGCATTTTTGTGAACGACTCCAACTACACAGCTAACACCGAAATCTGGGCCGATGTGCTGGCATACACCCGGACGGCTTGCGGCTCAAATGCTGTTTTTGTAATCAACAACAACAATTTTAACCTTGCCGATTCGCTGATGCGCTATGGCGACGTGGTGACAAACTCTGCTGCCGGTGTACCGTCATGGCTTCAGTTTAATCTGCCGTTTAAACAGCATCCGGTTTTTGACTGGGCAGAACAGGGGTTTCGATGGGGACAGAATCTTCAAGACTGGTTCTGGAGGAGCGGGGTAAAAAATTATGCAACCGTCAACTGGATTCAGAATTTTTTTAATCCCTGTATGCCTATGGAAATTGTTTCTGCCGGAATGGCTGGTGCGCTGGCTCACAACGCATCCGTCATCTATTTAGAATCGCCGGGATATTTTTGGCACGGACCGGTCACAACACCTGTTACCGTTAGCGACGAGTATGAACCGACGTATCAGTTTCATCGTTTTGTCAACTTCGCGACTAATATTCAGAACGATATTTCCGGTACAAACGGAATCAATTTTTATTTTGATTCCGACACACAGCGGATGAGTGAAAACTCGTTGTTGAATCCGCCGGATAATTATGATCAGAGCACGCTGATTTTTTACCGGACCGATGTCCCCGCGCTGCCGCAGACGTTCGACTGCTATAACGGAAAAATTATGTTCCACGAACACGCGGTGCCGTCTGTTCCCGTTAACTGTTTCACTGACCGCATAAGTCGCGTCGTCCGGCTGGAAAATTATGGTTGCGGATTGGAAGGATTACTTGTCGAGCGCCTGAATAACCGCGGCAGGCGTGACATCGAAATTCACGCGCTCAACGGGCATGCTAAATTTTACCAGAATGATGCTCGCTTTAATACGGACTTTGTCTATATCACCGCCGCTAATCTTATTTCCGAAAAGATTCTTCAGAATCGGGGTGACCTCGATGAACTCATTGTTCTTCGCAACGAATCCGGCGCGCTGGTGCCGTATGTTTATCAACTTTATCTGGATCGCAACCATGATTACCGCCTGAGTGCTCTCACAGAAGAGGAAAGCATTGCTGTCGTCACGAATGCGATTGGCGGCGAACTGCCTTCACCGGAAAAATTCCTCGGTCTGGTTGTTGCCAAACACCAGGTCTCCATAAAAAACACCAATACCCGACCGCTGGACCGCCTCGTAATTCTGACAGCAAACGGTACCTCCTGCCGCCTGCAGACAAAACAACTGTTTAAAAACTCCGCCATGCAGCTTGACATAGAAAATCACTGGCTGACGGACGCACACGGACATCTGCATGTTGCATCGATGGACATCAACCGGAACTTCCGCGAAGAGGTTGTGCTCATTCAGCAAACCGGCGATTCACATATCAAAGCAGTGTTTTATGAGGCCGGCGATTCTAAATTTAAAAAAATCCATTCCCGAATATTCCCCGTGGAACCTGACGGAACGACTGACGACTGCTGGAATCAGTTATATCGAGCGCCGCAGTCAGACCGGTCAACCGTTTTTTCTAACGTTGAACTATCAGGATCCGCATCCTTATTTTACAGCTCCTGAACCATACGATACGCTCTTTTCTCCTGATCAGTTTACGCTGCCTTCTAACTTTCGCCGCGAGCCGGTTGCGGGCGAGCCGCGGCGTTTAGAGATTTGGCGGGAGCACTCACGTTCACGGGATGCCGGTGAAGAGGACTTCAAAAAAGCGATGGCCATGTACTGTGGACAAATCCGTTATGTGGATGATCAGCTGGGACGGGTGCTTGATAAACTGGAAGAACTGAATCTGCTGGAAAGTACAATTGTTCTGTTTTGGAGCGATCATGGCGAGTTCATTGGTGATTATGGAGTAACCCATAAAATGGCCGCCTACTATGACAGCCTGATACGGATTCCCATGATTCTCCGGGACCCGAGTGGACGGATTCCAACCGGCAGGAATCATCATATTATCGAAGCCATGGATATTTTTGCGACCATTCTGGATTTATGCGGCATTCCACAGCCGTCCGGCAGCCGCGCGTACAGCCTGTTGAGAGAGAATTACATGCCGCGTACCGACGCATATGCGGAAGGCGGATTGTTGATTCCACCTGTGGACGACCCCATTCCTGGACTCAGACTTCGGGCCCCGTCACCACCGACGCAGTTTGGCCCCGGTGCCATGCTCCGCACTGATCAGTGGAAACTATGTGTGCACGGCTACGACTGCAGGGAACTGTATGATTTAGGAAGCGACCCGCACGAAACCAATAATCTGTATAACAATCCGACTTACGCAACCATTATCCGCGATTTAACGAATCGTCTGGTTCAACGCATGTTATGCTACGGACAAGCACCTGAGCATCTTCCTCGTCCATTGATTAAGAAAATAGCATGCAATGGGATTCCCATATGGAATAAAGCTGCTTCGGCCGTGATGCAATGTACAGGTATGCTTCCTGGCAATAAACGTTCCGGGGAATAGATACATAATTAGTCGCCGCTGAAAAAGGCGGTTTTCAGCGGCGACTATGTAAAGATTCAAACACAGGGACCTTCTAAATTCATGGGACTGGGCGTTACCAACGCAGGACTGGCGATGACGCAATCTATTATCTGGGACGCTGATTAATAAGGAATTACGTTTATGGAAATAAGAAGAATAAATCATCGCTACAAATGGGCATCAAGAAGTCCAATGATGATCGCAAAATTTGGGTATGTGAAAGAGCCTGAAGGCTTAGAATCCACGCTGCCAAAGGAATCGGTTTACGACCATGCTCTTTATCCCGGAGAAACCCTGAATGATGTTGCCAAGCAGTATGGCGGTTCTAAAGATGCCATCATGCAACGGAATAATATTACGGATGAATTAGCTGTAGGTGCTGGTGTGAAATTGCTGGCTCCTGTTTTGAACTGCATTGAATAATACCATTGGCACCTGATAAATAATAATGGGAAGCAGTTCGGGATGTTTGGGAACTAAAAAAACGATAAGCCTTACTATGCTAAAATCGGAATGATGAATGTTCGCCACGATGCCAGCGTTTTCCTACACACATTCTTTGTTAGCTTCAGATTAAACTGTTTTCATAAAATGTTTTTCCAAAAGCATCCAAATGTGAGCCGCCTCGTCATCCCATTTTCCCCAAAGCGTTTGTAACTCAGCTTGAATTTGCTGCAGACTCGTGCCGAACAGTTCCGCCGAAATCTGCGCCGCGCTTGCAGCGAAAATTTCAGGCGTGATGGATTGCGATAAACAAAGGCGCATTGTACCGATGATGCGGTCATCCCAACCGAGCTTACGTTCGAGATCACGGCAGACACGGTCAACACGGTCGGTGAGAAACGGGTTGACCATGCGAATAAGCAGATCATCAGCATATACTGCAAAACCTGTTGCAGTGAACAGTTCGTCGACTCCTGTCCATTTTTGGCATAGTGCGGCACCGGATTCTTCGATGAATGCCTGCCGGGCGCGACGTATTAATTCTGCATTGCCGGCGATCTCGTGCATAAACTGCGCGCCCTTCTGCTGCGCCTGCAACCCCAGCCAAAAATGTACGGCGTTGTGTCCGTAGAGTTTTGCCTCTTCGAACGGAAAAAGATCGGGTTTATCAAAAAGTCCGGCGACGCGCCTTTCTGTAATTCCGGCGCAGAACTGGATCAGGATTTTATTGAACACTTCAACCAAATGTCCCCGGTCGGCGCCCGGCGCAAGTGGCGGGATGCTGCGCCGGCGGCATTCATCGGCGGGTAAAACGCAACTCATTTTTCCGATGACCGTATTCAGATAATGTGTCTGTTCAAATGATCCGATTATTTTTTCGAGTTCTTCGGCGGCATGATTGTGATTTTCGGCCGTGTAAACAAATCTTCGCCGGTCCGGCGATTTCTCGAACCCCGCCTTCATCCAGCCGAGATGTTTGAACGATGCGATGCTGGGCAGCGCGGTCGCAATTTCGTCGGCCTGCGCCGCGGCCTGAATCAGTTTTTCCAGATCCGCCGGAACGGACGGATTATAGATTTCGATGCCGGAAATTGTTTCTGATGCAATTGCTGAATTTGATGCAACGCTGAGTTGTATCGTTCCGTTGTTTGCGCGAATGGAATGGATCAGCGCCGGATCCACATCCGCAATGACAAGCCGGTCAAATCCGCCGGAAAATGCGCCGCGCAAAAAAATACCGGTTTGAATCGGCCCGATTCCGATTCCGAGAAATGTTGTTTTCATGATTCTGCTCTCAGCTGAAAGTTAATCCTGCGACACATCGGTCGATGAAATTTTATGAACAAACAAATTTACTCTCCAGACGATTCCATCCGGCGTTTAAGCGTTGCAAAACCTGATCCCATGAAGGCACGGCGCTGGTTGCATCGGCGGATTCTGTATTGAACGCGCCAACGGCGGCGGCGATTTCAGCCGCAGTTTTCGGCGGTTCTTTCTTTAAAAACGCGGCAAGAAATCCGGCGATCGTACAATCGCCGGCGCCGGTGGTTCCGATGACTTCGGTTTTCAGGCAAGGCATGAACAGGCTTACGTTATTCCATTCAGCGCCGCGCCCGCGAACGTGTGCGCCTGTCCGGAGATAAAGTCCTTGAGATCCAAGTTTTATCACCACGATGGAAACTCCAAGATCAATCAACGTCTGTGCGGTTTGTTCAACCAGTGCACGGTCGATTCCTTGCATTAATTCGCCGGGGAATTTTTCTGTCAGCTCTGCATATTTCGCCGGATGAATCATGAAGAGAATTTCGTCAATGCTGGGAAGAAAAATATCAACCGACGGCAACACATTTTTAAGCCACTGCGCCCAGTCAACCTGCCCGGCTTCGGACGCCGGATCCACACAGGTCATATCCAGTGACGTATATGCTCCGGCGGATTGAGCGCGGTCGAATAACCGTTTCATCTCGCTGCCGTTATTCTGATATATCGAGCGCATCAGAGTTGGATAACCGAAGTGAAAAAGTTCGATGCCGCGCAATTGATCGTCGTCAATATCTGCGGCACAGAACGTATGATTCGCGCCGGGACAATGCAGAAATATCCGGTCGACACCGCGCGGATTGATAACGATGGAATAGGATGTCTGAGCATCGGGTCCGGTGATCATTCCTTCATCCAGCGATGTTCCCTGCCGCCGGAGAATGTTGCGGATCGTCTGCCCGAAATCGTCAGCGCCGATTTTTGCCATCAGCCGCACCGGCATTTCCAGACGATGCAGCGCGATGCCAGTATTGGAAACCGCGCCGCCGGTGGAGAGTGTTGCATTGCCGATTTCAGTTAACGTGCCGGGAATAAAAATATTTTCCAGCCCCGGATGGCGCTCCCCGAAATCCGGAATAATATCCAGACAGATGTGACCGGCGACTGCGATGCTCATGCGCGTTCTTTCTGCAGGTCTGCCAGCGGATCAAAATCTTCCGGTCCGAGGCCGAGATGAAGGTGGCGCGTCCATCCTTCCGCATACTCATATTTGCCGGACTGTTTTCCCATTTCCCGCATCATGTCGCGCATGGTGATCAGATAAGAATCCTGTCCTTGACTGACATCGAGCCACTCTTTCTGGCTTTTGTGGCAGGCCAGCATTTCAGTTTTCAGATCCATCTGCGCGGAAACGTCCACATAAAAATCCGGCGCCACCGGACGGCGGAACGGATCGTGCAGTCCATACGGCATTGCGTGATACAACGCCACCGGCTGTGATGTTACTGGGAAAGCAGGATTGGTGATATGATTGACCATGCCGCGGGTGAATGCTGCTGAAACAACCAGACGGCAGGTGTTTGAATGATCCTCCATATAATCAAACGGATAGTGCGTCAGAATAACTTCCGGCGCGACGTCGCGAACTACCGCCGCGACTTTGTCCAGCAGCTCTTTCGTATAAAAAATTTCAAGGTCTTGTACGACGCTTTCATGAAAAACTGCGCTGGCTTTTTGACAGGCTGTAAATGCTTCGTCACGGCGGATACGGCTGATTTCATCAGCCGGCAGCGCATTTGTTCCCAGCCCGCCCTGTGCGACATTAAAATAGTGAATTTCCCAACCGGCTTCTTTTAGCCGGAGAAGCGTTCCCGCCATCATAAATTCTATGTCGTCGGGATGGGTTGCCGCCGCCAGTGCTCTTCTCATGTTAATGCATCTCCACGCTGCACTCGCCGATATTCGGGCGAAGATAATTAAATTTCACATTCGGATGATCCGCCAGCAGGCTCATCGGCACGGCGGTATCCACAATTTTTTTCGAAATCATCAGCGCAGTCAGCCGCATGCCGAACGGATTATCGTGATGTCCCGGATGCCAGATCGAAACTGTTTCCGTCTGCCATGTCTGCTTCGGGCCGACCGTGACCGCCGAGCCCGGAACATTCTGTACCACGCCGCCGCCGGATGTGCGCGCGTTTTGAATCAGTGTAATCGGATGCAGTTCCACCTGCCGGGTTCCGAGCTGACGATATTCTTCCGGCGAGGGCGGCGTATCTTTATATTTTCCCTTCCGTTTAAACGGATCGTTGAACGCCCAGTGTTTTACTTCGCCCTGCCCGCCCTGCATCAACAGACACCGCGCATCCGACCAGCTCTGTTCAAACGACGCGATATCCAGTGTCGGGAAATGCATATTTTCCGGCGGCATGAGCAGTTCCGGGCGAATATGATTAAACAATAAATCCATATCCGCTTTTTTAAATCCCAGCGAAAAATTTTCATCCACTGTTTTCCCGTCAACCACCCATTCATCCATGCCCCAGAAATGGGCATTGTGCAGTTTAAGCCCCAACGTATTCACCATTTGCGCCACCAGCGGAAGCTGTTCTGTCGGGCCGATCGGACCGCACACGCCGGCCGGGTTATCCGGCGTCGCCTGCTGCCAGGCATGAATATATTCCAGCGCCTCCGCACAATAAAATTCCTGCGGCGTATCGTAAAAACTGATGTCAAATCCCGGACGGCTGAGCTGCGCCAGATCGTTCACTGTAAGCCGGGCCGCATCATCCAGAATTTCGCGGTCCAGTGTTGTATAATCCCACCATTGCGGGGCCACCTGACTGATTGCACGCATACCTATTTTCCTCTTTTTGATTATCTGTCTGCTCTTTTATGAAAGTATAAAATTTCAGCGTAATGCCAAATTCAACAGAATCCAGTTTTATTCGAATTTAGGCTCTACAACACGTCCATCATCAATTTCATCAGTTTGATGCTGTTGCAACTCCCGAATGAAATGCAGTAGATCAAACCATCCTTTGATCAACGCCACAGTCTCGAATAAAAAAGTTGCAACCAGTCCGATTGAAACATAAATGATCGTAATATTATTCATCGTATATTTCCTTATCTCAGAGTTTACGGGCTTCATCATCTTTCACAACGCCAGAGTAATCGATAAATTTAGTAGGCTCCCTATAAATCAGTGAGATAATGATCATCAAAAAAAACGAGATCCCAATCGTAATAATGCCAGCTGTCTTAGTTTCAACCACGTCTTGATAAAACGGCCATATTTTTTGCAATATCAGATGGCAAATCGGTAAAACTAGCGAATTCAGAATAGCCGCATATGCAGCTGCCGTACAGGCTCGCTTCCAGTATAAACCGACCACGGCAGCGATTCCACAACCAAGCCACATGGTACCAGTTATCATGACAAATTCTAGAATTGTATCTTGAGTTTTATACAGCACCCCAAAAATAAAGAGGAAAATCCCGATACAAACAGCCGTCATACGCAATAGTAACAGGTGTGCCTTAGTCGATAAAGGTTTTGGAAGCAATGGACAGATAACATCATTGACCCAAACTCCCGACCATGTCAGGAAGTATGTATTATCCGTTGAAACATGGGCTGCCAAAAGAGCGCTAAATAAAATGCCAAATAAAACGGGACCGCATATCCGCCCCAGATATATTGCTGAAGCCGTTAAACTATATTCATTATATTGCATTCCTTCAGGTACATCTTTACCAAGAACAATCATAGCGCCAATACCCAAAGTCAACATGATCATCTGTTTTCCGTTAGCAAGCATGGTGCTGTACAGTGTAGTAACCCGGGTCACTTTACTATTTTTGGTAGCTGCATTTTTTGCGATCGTATTGGGTGAGGAAAAAGGTGCCAATGTCGCCATGCACAGCAACCATAGCACCCACTGCCACCCATATGTACCGGAAAGAAAAGGATTAAATGCAATGTTCCCTAATGATTCCTGAAGTGAATCGCGTATTGATATAACGCCTATATTTCTAAAAATCAGAAATGTTACAGAAAAAAGCCCAATCATGACCACCCATGCTTGAAGATAATCTGTCGCAATTGACCCTACCTGCCCACTTATAACGGTAAAAAAAAGACCAACACAAATCAGCGTCCCCATTATTACCGGTATAGTAGATAGCTCCACACTTCCGATCGAAAAAGCCAACGGCAAATCCAAAAAATAAATAAGATATGTAGCGCCCACAACAGGAAACGCTGCCATGTTGACCACCCCGGCAATGCCGGATACCCATCCTACTAATAAACGTACTCCGCGACTATAGCGCATTTCATGGAACTGCCCCGCCGTCATGGCTTTTGTCGCCCTCAGTCTTTGAATACCAAACCCGAAAATTCCAAACATTATAATAATATAGATGCTTTGAATTAGAATAATCCAAAGATAGCTAAATCCGTTATTAAAGCCTTGCTGCGCAATATAAGCAATTGTAACTAATCCCAATCCGCCCGAAAATGTATTGCTGAGTCCCAACCAGACACGTTGTTTCCGCCCGCCCACTAAATAACTCGATACGTCTTTTACTAAGGTTCTGCACCACATCATAACAACTATAATTATAATAAAAATAATTAAAGAAATCAGCCAGGATACAATTGTCATTTGTATTTTCTCCTATTATAAAAAATATAGTAAAGTTAATAATCTATTTCGCAGTAGAAAAATCTAATCGTCAACAAAAAGAATATCCGCGATACTTTATCAAGATGTTTAATCGTCCTGTTTACCATCACCAAGCACACCACCTCCTGCAACCGAAGCAGGGAAAGTCAGCGCCCCTCGAATTCCTTCCTCCCCAAACAGGGAATCCCCCCATACAGCATGTGTCGGAGTTAAAACTGCACGAAATTCCCGTAACGCTAAATAAGCCTGTTCGTGCTGAAGCAAAATTACGGGATCCTTACTTTTACGAGCCCGCAAACCCGCGGCAACTGCGTTACGTGTAAGCACAAACTCATCCAAGCCATCACGAAGAAATTTTACACGAGCAACCAAAACATCCGACTCACCTTCAACAGCCAGAGCGGCCTGATCTAATAAATTAAATGCTGGTGCTAGAACGTCATCCGTATAGAGATAAGGCATGACATGCCACTGCCCGCGATTTGTAATATTAAAACCGAGATCATACTCTTTGACAATTTTTTCATAAAGACCTCCCCGTTCTCTTCTCCATTCTCCCCCGCGCGGGAAAGGATAAGCAGCCTCTAAAGCAAAATTCATCCAATAATCAATATATGCTTTTACGTATGAAGCTGCCGGACCAAATGCAATGCAGTATTCTTCTAAGACATCATCAATTTCCAGTTCAGGATGTGCCAGTAAGCGAACAACCAAATATGCTTTTAGCCCTGTCATCCCCCAAGCGCCGTGAAATCCCGACATTATAGCCCCACTCATTCCGGTCTCGGTAGCATGTTTAATAGCAGATCCTATCTCTTCCAACGGAAGATATGGTGCGGTTGATCCATGATTCAACCAATTCGGACGCAGAACCATTCGTGCAGCGCCTGCACGGAAAAAACCATCCCATTGCTCATAAAACTCTTCATCGAAAGTTGGAACCATCCCGACCAGAATTCCCTTCTCTAAAAAAACCCCATCCGGCGGCGGGTCAGCATAACGGGAATAAGCATAAGTACAAAGTTCCACATCCGGTCGATGAATGCGAAATTTCTCAATCAGGCGGTTCCAGAACTTAATGTAGCGGGCGGTTAGATAAGAAGAACCATTCCATATCTCCTGAATATCCTGCCCGGCAGGCACATCCATTGCCATAGATTCAGGTGCAATACAAAAACCACCCCCATCATTAGGGCAGATATTATACCACTGCGGGGATCCTGCATCCAACCATTCTTTAAGAATCATCTCATCAACTTCAGGATTACCAACCCGAAGTTTAACTCGGTCTCGAGCAGGAAAGGGCTGCGATGCTCCTGATGGAGGCAATGCAAACAGATCCGGATTAGTTTCCCCATATCTATCCCACCAATCAGTAAATGCATGACCAAAAGTAACATCACAACGTGAACCGATACGGTGATAGCGAAGCCATACATCCATTTCAGCGCTTAATTTCTGATATAATTCAGGCGGCGTATCAACATGAGGGCGACCATCTCTACCCGGTATTTTTGCATTTTTATCCAATTTCCGGATATTGCTATTTCTGAACGATCTTAATTCCAGTTGAGGAAGACAGGTAAAATCCCGAACAGTAATGACAACATTAGTATTTTCCGGAATATATGTCCCAACATCGCCTGGCCAAAGCCACCGGACACCTAAATCTTTTTCAAGAATTTCTCCAATTGCCCAAAATAAAGGAATCGACATGGGAGCTTCGCTGGAAGTTTTATTAGGCTTTGCTGCATTCAGAATCACTTCTGTTTCAGAAGCATAGATTCGAAACTGTTCTGCAGAAAATGCCGAAGATGACATCCCTTTCTCTGCAGCTTTCCAAGTATCTCCAATATATACCTTACATCTATCATCATTCAAAGCCTCAGACTCAGCGATGATGTCAAGCACTGCTCCGCTGGCTTTATAAACATAACGTGAAAAATCTTCTGCCGCAGACTGCTCAAAAGATTGCGGGTTATCCGGCAACACAATTATCGAAACCGAATTACCATTCAAGACGAGACTGGCCGATTCATTTTGCCCTATTTCTGTTAATCCATTTCTTCCATGGATAAGTATAATACAAAGAAGAAGGGCATAATGACTTGTTCCTTTAATAATCTGTCGAGTAAACATATTATATACTCCTTTTTTAATGTGCCTATTATTTTGTTTCCTGTGGCGTCATAGTTATATCTCGCCTACGCAAGATTTTAATGACTGTCTGTTTTTTTATTTCTAAGTGTTTAGGGCCATGTTTATTTTTTTTATATTATTCATTAATTTTGCATGTCTGGTAATTGTTAATATGACTTGTCATTTTTCCTGAAAGGACGGTTAAAGCCGCTGCACGCCCGGCAGCTTCGCCTGTAGCCACAGCATTACCAGTAACTCGATAGCTTGAGTGCGAAAAAAAATCCCCACTGATACAGCGTCCGGCGAGCCATAAGTTGTCCGCATCACGCGCAATCAGAGCACGCAAGGGAATATCATAAGGCAGAATTGAACTCGTGTTTTTTTTGGAAAGAGAATAACTGTCTTTCTGTGTGTTGTGTACATCGATATTCATTGTGACACGACATACAGCATCAGCATGATGTACCCCATAGATCATATCATTTAAGTTTACTGTGTATATCCCATGGATACGACGTCCTTCGCGCATGCCAAGATGCTCAGTTGTAGCGACAATGCGCAGTTTTTCCCAGATTCCTCCCTGTTTTTGTAGAGCTTTTACAATAGCATGGCATTCTTCCCGGGCTTCAACAGTTGCTTGAGTTAAAGCCGCGGCATCACCGGGAAAAACATTATATTGATGATTAGGAATAAAAGCGAATAAATCATCATAAATCGGGAAAAGTACCGGCGATTTATTTGAAATATCTATTCCAAGATCCCAGATCAATTGCGAAAGCCTAGCTTTTGGCTCCTGCATCCCTCCTCCGACGAAACGTTCTATCTCTGCGAATTGAACCCCGGTAACCAACATTGTCATACTAGCCGGCTGGATATCATTTGTTCCCGGGTGACCTGTCGAAAACGAACAGCCTGCATGAAAAGCAAGATCCCCGTCACCCGTACAGTCTATAAAATGTTGCGCTCTCCATGCTTCTCTTCCTGATCGCGATTCAGTTATTACAGCGTTTAAGAAGCGGGATGTGCATTTATTTACAGAAACAATTCTTGTATGCAGTTGGAAATTGACTCTGGAAGCGACGCACATTCTCTCTAAAAGAAGTTTCATGATTTCCGGATCATATGTCCAGTTGCGCGCTGAACGACGTTTTTCGCCAAGCGCACCCATTTTCTCTAAGTCGTTCCGAATTTCTTTCATTATTCCAGGCTTGTCTGCATCAATCACCCAGCTGAGTAAGCCTGCAGTCCAAATTCCTCCAAGGCAGCCGTTCGCTTCGATCAATAACACTCGAGCGCCGGCCCGTGCAGCAGATACCGCAGCAGCTACGCCAGCAGGCCCGGCTCCGCCAACAATCACATCATATTCTCCACTTATTTTTGTTCGAAAAACCTCGTGTATAGACGCCTGTATACTCATAATTGGTCATCCTAATCGTTTTTTATTCCTACCACCGTCAGTCCAATGGTTTTACGTTCGGCTCCCCCCGTATAAGAAGTTTTAAAGGTATACCTTCCCAAAGAAAATTCGCTTCCGGCAAGATAACCGGCAAAAGCGTTTTCATAGCGATTATAACTGATCAGAGGCACAAAATCGCCTTTGATAAAAGATGCGTTTTGATCCAATATAAATTCCATCGTTGCCGCAGAACGTCCTTTTTCTTCCGTTAAGGTAAGATTGGATTTCAAAATAATAAATGGTGATGGACGAACATCTTTTAATACAAAACTCAAAATCGTTTCCGGCTTACACACAAGCTCTCTGGCGTAGAAAGTGGCGTTATCTATTTTTAAGCTGCTGTCGCAGCCCGATATTATTAATGATTTGTTTTCGATCACAACCTGTGCTCTGTCGGAAATAAGCAATCTGCCTCTGGCCGTTTCTGAAGTTATTCCAATCGTCGAAGTTGCTGACTGATCACTGTGTATTTTCATCATAACATTCCCAGACACACCAAGAGTCATAATAGAGTTTGCTTTAGCTGCGATATTAAAATTTTTCGCTTTTACTAAAGAAATTTTTTCGCTCGTATTCCGAATAATTAGACTCGATCCCCGAATTTGCTTAGAAACTCCGGTTTGTAATCGTAACCCCTCTTTTGCTATTGTGAGAGCATTACCTTTTAAGTCGAAAGTTAGCATGACGTCACCGTGCGACATTTCCAATCCACCGATGGTCACATCTTCTGTCAATGTGATTTCCAACCATTTTTTATTCAATCCTCCGGCAATCGTTCCATAAAATCCAATGACATCAGATTTTCCTGGCGTTGTCGGCTGCATCCAATAATTTTGCTCTGTAAACACATTCTGATATGTACTGTCATTATAGACATTTCCATTCCAAACATGTTGTGCCAGCAAAGGATTCAATCCTGCCAATATTCCACTTAAAATAATACAGACAGTAACTTTTTTCATTTCACTTGTTCTCCTTGTTGTTCACCAAAAACGTGTTTATTATTATTAGAAAAATTTCTCTTTAAGAATTATTTCCGTTCTCTCCCAACCAGGCTAGTGTATTGCGACAGCATATACGTTCTTGCAACGCAACCGATACGGCATCCAAACAGGCCCGTTCGCACCGGTAGGAACTCCGTAGTTGAAGCCGGTCATACTCAATTGAATAATACGGGGCATCACTCCCCCAAATCAGTTTTTCAGGAAACGCTTCCGCCAAATCATTTAACACGGTACCAGGACAGGAATAATCCGAAGGAAAACGTTGTTCGGGAGCAGCCACAGCAGGCAGGTTGTTTTCGGCACAGGCACAATGAACAATAAATGCTGCACAGTCGAACCAGGCATTGGGCAGTTCAGCCATCCGCTCAAGAGTAGGTCGATGAAACCGGCAGGAATGGGCAAGTACAAAGCGGATAGCCGGACGTGTTTCGACAATTCGTAAAATATCAGCACACTGCGACCAGCGGTCGTTAGGATGAATGCTCGCATGAATTAACAGGGGCAAATTTTTTTCCTCAGCGAAGTCAAGCATACAACCTCCTTGATTAAGCAAATCCAAGACAGGAGATTGGATGGTGTGCGTCTGAAATTTAATTCCGTATACCCGGCAGCCCGACGATAACTTGCGCCACTCAGCTACCTGCTCTGCCGGCTTACGGGATGGATCGCCAATCAAAAAAGGCCAGATTTTTTCCCGCCACTCTAAGGGTGCACGCTGAATATCAGTGACTAAGCGTTTATTTTCAAAGCGATAGGGTACGGCATCGGGATCGTTGGATAATGCCACCTGATCCCTTCGTAATTTTTCCATATCTAAATCCATATACGTGATGAATGGAAAAACAATAAACCGGTCAATCTCTGCGCCTTCTGCATCAAGAAACAGGCGTGTCAAATCTGCACAATAAGGCGACCACCCCTGTAAATAATACAGGGGATCAAATCCAATATGAGTATGACTATCTATACGCATGTTAATTTCCCATCAATCCTGAGGCAATACGACCGCTTTGATGACCGGTTCCGTGCTGTTCACCATTGCCTGAAGGATATGTTGCGCATCTCCGGGAGCAAAGGTATGTGTAATAAGGGCGTCCGTTGGAATCAGCCCGGCTTTCAGCAGATCAAGCGACCGGTTGAAATTGAGAGCCGGTTCACCGAAAACCGGACGGAGACTGATTTTATTGAAAATCATCCGGTTGATATCTATTTCGATCTTGTTTCCGCCTCCAAAATGAAGGCCATAGAATGTGATCAGACCTCCGTAGCAAATTATTTTTAACGCATCATGGATACTTTGAGGCGGAGCACTGACAATAACGCGATCTACGCCATTTGGAAAACGGCGACGGATCACCTGTTCAACATCTTCCTGTTGCGTATTGATGACCATATCCACATCCATTTTACTCGCTGCTGCAGCGCGGGCACGACCGATGGGGGTGGTGGTATCAAACTCGGTCATCACCACGAAACTCGCACCTTGCAGTCGGGCGACCCCGGCAGTCATTAACCCCAGTGGTCCGCAACCCAGAACCGCCACACTACCTCCCAAGGGTATTTCAGATGCTAACACCGCATTCAGACACACGGTCAAAGGCTCGGTCAGACAGGCCGTCGTGTAATCCATCCCGTCATATTTGACCAGATTGTTATGGCGGACACGCAGGTACTGACCCATACCGGACTGTCCGTCAAGCCCCAATAAATTGCGACACAAATCAGGACGACCGTTTTTACATTGTGGGCACACGCCGCAGAGAGTGCAGTCTTCAACAACTACAGTATCACCAGGTTTAACGGTATTGACATCTTTTCCTGTTTCGACCACTTCGCCGGCGATTTCATGCCCTAAAGGCATGGGATCTCCATCCCATTGCTTAAGAAAATTAAGGTCTGTTCCACAGACCCCGCAAGCATGGATTTTTACAATAACATCATTGAATCCAGGAGAGGGGACCTCGGTTTCCCGAAACTCAAGATTCATGAATTTACGACCAAACAAACCTGTGGTTTTCATTGTGCTGCTCCTGAAACGATCATACGCGCATCCAAAGCGTTTAGTCCTTTGGCATGCACCTTTATTGGATTGAGGTCGATTTCCTGGATTTGCCGATTCTCAATCAACAGCTGCGAAACACTCAGTAACGCGTGTTTAATCGCTCCAAGGTCAACTGCAACCCCGCCCCGCGCCCCGGCCAGCACCGGAAATCCTTTAATCTCCCGAATCATCTCTTCCGCGTCAGCCTCACTCAGCGGACATACTCTGAAAGCAACATCCTTCAATATCTCAACGAAAATACCACCGAGCCCGAACATAACGACTGGTCCGAAAATCTGGTCGTTAACACCGCCGATGATCACTTCGGTTCCCGGATATGTATCCATCTTACTCACCAGAATTCCTGAGATATTCGCATCACATTTGCACTGTCTGGCATTGGCTTCAATCTCAGCAAACGCCAGCTCCACCGCCTCCTCGTCATTTAGATTTAACTTTACACACCCGACATCTGATTTATGCAGAATATCCTGGGAAACAATTTTCAATGCTACGGGAAAACCAATTGTGTGTGCCAGCTCTACAGCCTCTTTGTCGTTACGGGCAAGCCCCTCAGCAGGAAAAGAAATATTATATTTTCGAAGCAATTGTTTCGCTTCCGTCGCAAGCAATGGTCGTGCAACAGCATCCCTATCCGGATCAAAAAGCGGCAGAGCGCTTTCGAAACGACTCCGCTTTATGGTGGCGGTCTGGATGTTGTGAAATCTTGCCAATGCCGCCATCGCCTTTACAGCATCATGATGGTCAAAAAACAAAGGAATACCTTGCTCTTTTAACATATCAACAAAGATACTTTGCTTATATCCCGAATAGGAATAGATCAATACCGGTTTCTTTGCGTCAGCCAATAATACGAGCATACGCTCGACGCATTCCTTTTCTTTATTGTAATCCCGAGGATTAATATGAAAATTCCCGCCAAAACCGCCGACCAGAATGACGCCGTCAATTCCATCATCTGCCAATGCGGCGCCTGTGGCCTCGACAAAATTTTCCCAGCCCGCCAGATCAACTGGATTCGATACCGATCCATTCGGTGGAATAATTGGCTTTAGATATTCTTGAGTGCCAATCGACAGCTCAGGAACCTCAAGTCCGTTGCAAATACAGGCATCACTTGTCCAGGCACAATCTCCTCCGCCTTCTGAAATAATGCAGACCCGATTCCCTTTCATAGGCTTTCGTTGATTGAATGCCAGCAGAGCGGACGTCAACCCAGAGAAGGTTTCCATCATAATAGCTCCGCATTGCCGAAGGGCAGCCTGATAGATAGAATCATTACCGGCAATGGCCGCCGTGTGACTGGATGCAACTTTAGCACCCTTTTCCGTGCGACCGCTTTTTACAACGAGAACCGGCTTAACGCGAACGGTTTCTCTCACCTCTTCCATAAAGCGTCGTCCATCCTTCAATCCCTCGATATGAATAGCAATCGCCCTCGTGTCCGGATCGTTTCGAAAATATCGGATCAGATCATAAGCCTGGACATCCGCCTGATTTCCCAAACCAACCACATACCGGAACCCCAGTCCACGCTGAGACCCTGGGAAAGTTAGCGATTGTGTTAAGTTACCACTCTGCGAAATCAAGGCAGTGTGACCTGCCTTAATAAAACCGGACATAATAGCATCAAGACTGACTGAAGCGCTATAGTATCCAAGTGTGTTCGGGCCGATCATTCGGATGCCGTGAACATTCGCCTTCCTGACAAGTTCATCCTGGCGTTTTCGACCATCAGCGCCTTGTTCAGCAAAGCCGGCGGTAATCATAACAATTCCCTTCACCCCTTTGCTAATGCAATCGTCAACCGCCTGATCTGCGTATTTTTTGGAAACCATGATCATGGCGGCATCCACTTCACCGGGCACATCCAAAATACTGGGATAACATTTTAATCCCAAAATAGTTTCTGCATTCGGGTTTATTAAATATAAATTACCGGTATATCCACACTTTTGCGCAATCTCAACAAAAGGATACCCGAAACTGTCAGGATTTCGGGATATTCCGACAATCGCCAACGACCGCGGATTCAGCAGATAATGTAAATTCACATCCTCCATGCCCCATCTCCTTTTTATGGGTTCCTATGAGCCCGAATTGGTTGAAACTGCGGGACACTTATTTCCCGGGTTCTATCTTCAAATATCACTTCAACCGCCATTCCAATGAAAATATCTTCCAGAGCGACATTGACGATATTCGCAATCATGCGTACGCCTTCCTCAAGCTCAACAATTCCGTAAACATAAGGAACTTCGTCCTCGAAACCTTCATGCAATGCTTTATGGACAATCGTGTAGCTATATACTACACCCAGCCCCTTTGCCTTGATCCAGTAAAAATCTTCCGCCATACAATGCGGACAAAGCAGTCGCGGAAAATAAATTTTTGCACCACATGCCCTGCAGGTTTGAATCACCAATTCGTGACGTTTGGCTGCCGCCCGGAATTCGCCGGTTTCAGGTAAAATTTCCGGAAGAGGTTTTCGGTTAATGGTCTCGGTATTCATTATTATAACCTTTAATTGGTCAGGGAATCTCATTGCCAAAAATCAGCGTGCACTCATTGGCCATAGAACCGCCATTGCCATTAGACAACCCAAACTGAGCGTTTTTTATCTGCAGATCGCCGGCACGTCCCATTAATTGACGTGCCGCTTCAATTGTGGGCATAAAGTGGCAGGCACCATAAGGCTGTCCGCGTCCTAACTGCCCACCGTCTGTATTGACAGGAAAAACCCCGTGATATGTCAAATCTGTGCTTTCAACATATTCAGCCCCCTCGCCCTTATTGCATAAACCAATATCTTCCAGAGCAATAAGCACTGTAACGGTATAGCAATCATACAATTGCGCGAAATCCATCTCCTGGATTGTCACACCAGACATGGCAAACGCCCGTTCAGCCGCAATTTTAATCGGTGACGTGGTCAAGGACGGCTCGCGCCCGTAGGCTGGCGTCCACATGCCGCGGTCGAAACTCTGTCCGCCGCCCAGCAGATACACCGGACGCTGTTTCGCGTCCTTCGCCCGCTCTGATGATGTCAGAATTAATGCGCCGGCCCCGGTACAAGGCATCACAATCTCAAACATCCGCAGGGGATCACAAATCATCCGAGAGCCAAGCACCTCCTCAACAGTAAGCGGCGTCTTTAAGAGTGCATTCTCAAAGCGTGATGAGTGATAGCGGGCATTAACCGTAATTTGGGCAAAAGCCTCGTCGCGGGCGCTGAATTCATATTTATAGCGTTGCTTTATCAACGCGTAGGCAGAATTATCCAGCATGGGGCCATAAGGAGTATCAAAATCGCGCTCAAAGGGCACTTCGTTCTCTCTACCGAAATTGCCGGCGGTAGAAGGGTCAAACACTGATCCGCCAACCAGCAACACTGTCTGACACAACCCGGTTGTAATTGCCGCCGCTGCATAAAGCAGGCCGGTATTTCCGGAACCTCCACCAAAATACATACTGTCTAGAAAACTTAGACGCAACTGGAGATATTCCGCCATATCTTGCGACCAGGACGCTGATTGATCTATTGGTGATATCGCAATCAACCCATCGATTTCATCTTTAGAAATACCGGCATCCTCTATTGCCAGTTTAGCGGCAAGACATTGTTCAGTATAATTTGACCGGGTCCCGTTATCCTTAGATTTGACAAACTCTGTTTCTCCATACCCGATAACCGCTGTTTTCCCTCGAAGATTCATGAGAGTTCTTGTTAATTAAATTGAGGAAGATATGCCCGGTGTGCGTCGATTAACCTAGCAGCCAAGCTGTCCACGCAGTTTTTGCGATAAAGCATCGGAGAGGTAAATAAAGCCTGTTTCACTTTATTAAAACTTCCAGAAACTGCCGCTTCAACAGAGAGTTCTATTTCCATTACAATAGACATCATTATCCCTAGAAGAGCGGCAGGAATCTCTCCGCTCTGCAAGGGATGAACGCCCAAAGAATCAACCATTGCCCATGTTTCAACTGAAACACCTGCCGGGAGATTACTTACCTGTCCGGTATTTGGCAGTGTAGCCATTACCCTGGAAATCTTACCGGTATGCAATGATTCGACTACTGCGGAATATTCTTCAGCAGAAAGGCTCCTCTCCGGCCACGGCGAATGGCCTTCCAGACGATCTATCACCTTCTTCAAATTATATTCACGGAATCCAATACGTTGAGGAATAACCCCTTTTCGATGAATTGCATAGTGCCGCATAACTTCCGGTTCATTTAGAAAAAACGGGAAATTTTCAGCAACGTGAGATACGCCGCCCACAGGAAATGCTCCAAAAAGTTCGTACAGGTTAAATGAAAGCAGGCGACTGACAATCTTGGATCCGATCATCTCTTCAATATCATCGTCAGTCGTATTGCTGGCAATAAACCGGTTTTTATTCAGGGCCTCAAACTCCAGATAGGCTTCAACGGTCATCTTCTCAGGATTAATAGCCTGTCCTTTAACTGAAATGCCTGTAAGCCAGGTTGCGTGATTAAGTCCGACACAAGTCGCTTGAATATCTTCAACAGATACATCGAAAAATGTTGCTAAAAAAGCCATCGTCGATGCATAGTTATGACAAAGTCCGACTGTTTTAATTGATGTGTATGCGGTTACCGCCCTTGTGAGCTGATTAAGAGGATTCGTGACATGCACCATCCACGCGTTCGGACATCGTTTTTCCATCTCCCGTGCAATTTCGAGAAAAACCGGAACATTTCGTAACGTACGGGCAATGCCGCCCGGACCGGTTGTATCACCCACTGTATGATAAATTCCAAAAGACTCCGGGATTTCGTAATCCAGTTGCATCGCTTCGAGTCCGCCGGTAGAGATGGATAAACAAACTGTATCTGCCCCGTCAAGGGCCTCAGCCAAAGCACCTGATTTTACCCTCCATCCGGTCTCAAAAAGTTCTGCTAACTTACTGCAATAACGCACCATTAATGCTAACGCATCAGGGTCTGTATCTACCAGAACAAGTTCACTTCCCGTTAGTCCTTCACGTAAAAAAAGGTCCTGAGCTAATTTCGGCGTCCAGTTAACACTTCCTCCGCCAATTATTACTGTCTTTATACTCATTTCGTTTGATTTCTGATAAAAAACAGTATTACGCCGGAAATTCCGGAAATTAAGAACAATGATACAGCGGATGGTTCAGGAATCACTGTTAAGCCAAAGGTTTTCCCATCTGTTCCTCCCGCATAATCAACCCTGAATTCATAACCGTCCAAGGAAAACATGTGGCCATCATTGTATCCGGAAAATTCTCCTGTCCAAACTCCCCCGTCATAATTGATCAGAGAAATAAAATCATTTTCTTGAAACGTGCTGTTCGGATCTAATTCAAAATTTAACATCGAAGAAGCATCCACAAGAACGCTTGAACTTATGGTTACCAAAGGATCCGGTTGTGTATCAGTTAACACAAAGCCTAATGTTGTTCCACTCCCTAAGGATAAGCTGCGTGCATTGATTGTTGCATCATCCAGAATCAACATACTCCCCATGCCGTTTACACTTAAATCAGAAGTCGTTCCCAGATTAAGAATAGCACCATCAGATATATGTAATATTCCTTTACTGTTTCCATCATTTCTTCCTACTGATGTGTTTCGAGCCGCAACTGTAAGATTTGAGCCGGCGATCTCTACGGTCATTATAGAGCCCGACACAGCGCCAATATTGAATGCCTGCATATTCCAAGCAGATGCGCCGTCGTTTCCATTTACAATTTTAAGACGGGATCCGTTAACTTGCGACCCAACGTTATTTTGTAAAGCAAGCTGTCCTGTTGTAAAAAAATCATAGCCATTCAAATCAAAAACTAAATTTACATCGCCATATTCCATATAAAAAATGTTAACCGTAACACTTTTTTCAAGCTGTATTCCTAATGTTTTATTATTCAACCCACCGGCAACTGAACCCCTGAAGCGCAGGTTATCACTTGCTCCAGGAATCCCAGAAGGGTTCCAATAATCCGTACTTGAAAAAACATTGGTGTAGGTTATTGAATGATAGGATCCTCCCTGCCATTCATATGTTGCCCCGTGAACTGAATAATATGAAAGAAGTAATCCGAATATCGCCAATTTATTAATTATATTTATTATCCTTGTCATTTTTATCTCCTTTTTACTGTTCCTGCCAGACGGTCTCTTTCTCCATTTCTTGTCTCTTCCTCTGCTCAACTTGTTCCCGTTAAGCCTTCTGCTATTCTCTGTGCGATTAAAAAACAATCCAGCTTTACATGGTAAGCTATAGATTTTTTCGACTTTGTCAACATGTAAAAAATATTTTTTCTCACGGCGTGACAAAACGGATTTTTCTATCCGATTGACTGGAATCGCCAGCATGTTAACTTGACTAAAAAAACTGCAGATAAAGTGCACAAGATGAAAAAGCGAGTTACAACCCGGAAAATCGGATTGAAGGCGGGAGTTTCCCATGCCACTGTTTCCTACGTTCTCAACGGAAAGGGAGCGGCTTATGCCATTCCTGAAAAAACCCAGATCCGCATACGAAAGATTGCAGACCAAATGGGCTGGAAACCGAATCATATACTCTCGGCTCTATCGACTGGGAAAACAAAACTGATCGGTCTCTGGCAACTAACCCTCGGGCAGTCGTATCATGCATGGGTAATGCAAACCGTTGAACAGCTGTTGCGTGAAGATGGATATGCCATGTTGAGCAGCCCCGCCCGGAAAAAAAATTCTCCGGAAGATTTTGAACTCGATCTTTTCAACCGCTGGTCCGTAGATGGACTGATTGCTCTGGATGGATCACATTATCTGCATCATTTTCTAAAAAATCATCCACACTGGGATCTCCCGGTGGTAAATATGGGCTGGTTTCCTCTCAAAGATCATCCACTAGTAGATTCTGTTTATGTGGATGTACTCTCACCGGCGCGCGAAGCCCTTGAACAGTGGGTGGATGAAGGTCGAACACGGATCGCCATGCTTTCAGGACAGTACCCGGGGCTGGGTAAAATGGATGAACGTGAAAAAATGTACCGCGAATTCATTCGCCGACGGGGATTGAATGAAGAATTGATCGGGTTTCCCGCCGACACGCAACGGATTGGTGCGGAAAAAACGTTGTGCGAACACATTTCACGATATGGATGCCCCGATGCGATTTTCTGCCGGAAAGATGAAGTTCTCATGGGTGCTTATAGGGCATTACGAAAACTCGGTTATTCAATCCCCTCCGACACAGTCCTTCTAGGCATTGACGGCATTCAGGACACTCAATATCTCGATCAGCCCATATCCACCGTAGTTCAGCCGGTCGAGATCATGTGTCAGACTGCGTGGGATATGCTTAAGTCCCGTATCGCATTCCCGAGAAGCACGGCACGGCATACCACCTTGAGAGCCTCACTTGATTGGCGGGGAGGAGAAAAGCTATGCTGATAAAAAGCAAAAGCCTTATCTCAAGAAAAAATTAGGGGCTGGCATAGATGATTGGGTAAAAACCATCTGATTTTCTGTTCAAATTAGATCCATTTCTTCAACGTCCGCAACTGAGTTTTTGTGCTGCCGTAATTGAAACGAAACTCACACTCTTTCAAAAACAGCAGAAATTTTTTGCGCGGAATTCCGTTATAGTTTTTCAACTGCCGTTTCGCCTGGTTCCAGAAATTTTCGATTCCGTTAATATGGTTCATCTGAGAAGCAAACTGCCGGCTGTGATTCATGCGGCAATGTTTAAATTCTAAAACATCCAGTGCGTTATAGCTATTGAATGTATCCGTATAAATGATGCTGTCCGGCCTGATTTTATTGCGTATGATTAGCATCAGCGTTTCTGTTTTCGCATCAGGAATCACCTGCGCATAAATCCGTCCATTTCTTTTTCATAAACCGAATACTGGAATTTTTCCGGCTGCACCCGTCCTCGTTTACCTTTACGCACTCCACCGAAATAACTTTTATCGACTTCGATTTCGTCCTCAAGAAACGGAGACTTACCGGCCATATATTTTGCAAGGATTCGGTGCAGGTAATCATAGAACCGGGCCGCAGAATTCCGGTGAATCCCAATCAGTTCCGCAGCCGTTTCAGCACTGGTTCCGGCAACGAAAAAAACGAGCCCCATTTTTATCTGCCGTTCTGTCAGCTTAGAGTTCTTTATTTTCAATGGTTTACGCATAAATGACGACACTTTTTCTGTCAATCACTTATGCCAGTCCCTATTTTTTTATTCAGATAACTTGTTTTTTATTTTTGCCGGCGTTTTTATTTTCTACTGATTCATAAATCAGTGTCGATTAGAGAGGATTACAGCCGGATTGAATCTCAGGCAGGGAAGAATAAATTTCGCATCGGCTATTTGGTATTAAGCCGGTTCGCCATAAATGTTGTATGAAACAAAATCCTTTGATTGGCGGTTTTTAAAATTTATTAAAAAACCGGCGGTAGAGACCGAACAGAATTCCCACCGCCGCAACCATCAATATTGCAACCGGTTCAGGAACTACAGTATAGCCCATATCTGCGAACGATGCGATTGTCGTCATACTGGTAAACATCGGATCATTTGCCCAGCCGGTCATCAGTTCATACCGCATGTCTTCGCCGTAAATGCTGACAATTCCGGTATCTGCCGCACCGTATTCAACTTCGAGCCAGTGGCTGCCGGCGGTCCCTTTGCCGCCGTTCGTTTCCACCGGGATATACGCAGCACCGGGCTGGTTAAATTCTATGCGGTAAGTATTCAGTGCATTTGCGCCAATATAATTTCCGTTTGCATCCAGCACATCATTATAGGTAATTCCACCGTAAAAATAACTCCACAGAGTCCCGAAACCCAGTATGTGTGCCATCTCGTGTAAAATTACCGGGTACAAGTTGAAATCAACATCATTGCTGGAATAATATGCCGTACTGAACATCATCACCCCTGTCCCGGAAAACATCACCCCCAATGAATCGACCAGCACAACCTGTCTCGGACCGGCCTGTCCGAGAACGCCGGTACCCAGAGCTGCAAATCCCGCGGTAATATTCACGCCGGCGAGGCATCCGTTTGCATCCGTCACATAAAGACCGGAATCGATCATACTTTGACTGAGTTGAATATTCCATTGATAACCGGTAATGATGCTTTGCCAATACGCCGCCGCATCATCAAGCATAGATTGATACCCTCCGAAACCCGATCCTTCCAAACCGTTAATATTAATACTGAACGCAGCGTACGCCGGTTCAGAAAAAATAATCCATATCAGACACAACACACGGGTTACATGCCTTAAAGTGCTCTTCATTCTCCCTCCCGATTTTTAAATCCAAAAAATTGCTATTAAAAAATACTAATTATAAACAGATTTTGTTCAGCACAAAAACACAAAACGGTATAAGAAAAAATTTTAGACGGAATCGGTGTGATTTTTCTTTCAAGGAGGGCACATCCTGGTAAGTCTTGGTGATTCCGGTTAAAGCAAACAGATTTTTCAAGAGCGGTGGTAAATAGACCTTTGACTATTTTGCCGGGTTTGAGCTAATAATACTGCTCCGCGATTATGACGGGAAACTTTTAAAACAGGAGATGCTATGGCAGGGCATAGTAAGTGGGCAAATATTAAACACAAGAAAGGCAGGGCGGATGCTGTACGCGGCAAGATGTTCAGCAAGATTGCGAAGGAAATGACAATATCCGCGCGCCTCGGCGGCGGCGATCCAGGTGCGAATCCGACATTGCGGATGCTGATTGGAAAAGCCAAAGCGGTGAATATGCCGAATGATAATATTGACCGTGCGATTAAAAAAGGCACCGGCGAACTGGCCGGTGGGCAGCTTGAAGAATTGATGTATGAAGCCTACGCTCCGGGTGGCGTTGGGATTATTGTGGAAGCGCTGACGGATAATAAAAACCGCGCGGCTTCTGAAATCAGAAATGTATTTACGAAAAACGGCGCGAATATGGCGCAGCAGGGTGCCGTAAGCCGCAGTTTCCAGCGCAAGGGGCAGATTCTTATTCATGCCGCCGGTCAAGATGAAGACCGGTTGATGGAACTGGTGCTGGAAGCGGGTGCAGAGGATATGACACACGCCGGCGATCAATTTGAAGTGATTACTTTGTTCGCCGATTACGCCGCGGTGGCCAATGCGCTGGCCGACGCCGGCATTGCAACGGAGTTATCTGAAATTACGATGATTCCGGTACTGCCGCTGAATGTGACAGACAAAGAACAGGCACAAAAGCTGATGAAATTGATCGATGCGCTTGAAGAACTGGATGATGTTCAAAACGTTTACGGCGGCTTTGAAGTCGACGATTCCATTGTGGACGAATTATAAAAACTTTTATCGCCGGAGATTCGTTATCATGCAACGATGGATTTTTATTCTGATCGCGTGTGCCGGGGTTGCTATCGCGGCGCCGGACAAGGGGTCGTACACGAATGCTTATGACGCGATCACTCTGTTTACTAAAGTGCTGGAACAGGTGCATCGCGGCTATGTGGAGCCGGAAGAGGCGGGATATGATCAACTGATCCGCCACGCGCTCGCCGGAATGCTGCAGAACCTTGATCCATACAGCCAGTTTCTCGACGAAGAAAGTTACCGTGATTTGAAAAATGATACATCCGGGCATTTCGGCGGCGTCGGGCTGGTGATTGGTAAAAAAGAGGGCATGCTCACGGTAGTTTCGCCGATGGAAGACACGCCGGCATTTCGCGCCGGTATTCTGTCCGGCGATGTGATTGTTGAAATCGACGGCACGGAGACACACCGCTTGAGCCTTGCAGATGCGGTAAAAAAAATGCGCGGCGAACCGGGAACGGATGTGGCGCTGAAAATTTCACGGTCGTTCGGGCGCGATATTAAAGAATACATTATCACGCGCGAAGATATCAAAGTGGAGAGCGTCAAGGATGCAAAAATGATTGATAACAACATTGCTTACATTCGCATTACACAATTTAACGAACCGTCGGCAGGGAAACTGAAAGAAGCGCTCAAGGCACTGCAGCAAGAGGGGATGCGTGCGCTGGTTCTGGACTTGCGCGGAAATCCCGGCGGATTGCTTTCGTCTGCTGCCGGCGTGACTGAACTGTTTCTGCCGCGCGGTGAGCTGATCGTTTTTACGCGCGGTGCGGAAAATGATAAACCGCCGCAGCGTTATCTTTCTGCCGGCAGTACACATTATACAGAGATACCGCTGGCGATTCTTGTGAACGGCGGCAGCGCAAGTGCTTCGGAAATTGTTGCCGGCGCACTGCAGGATCATCAGCGCGCGATTCTGGTCGGGGAAAGAACATTTGGCAAAGGATCGGTGCAAACTATTTTGCCGCTCGACGACGGTGCAGCGGTAAAGCTGACGACAGCCAAATATTATACGCCGAGTGAGCGTGTGATTCACGAAAACGGAATTGAGCCGGACATCACCGTCGAAATGAACCCCGAAGTTCTCTACAACATCCGGCTCCGGCAGATGCAGCTGGAGAGTGATGTTGAAGATGGAAAGGTTATTGCCGAACAAATCGACATCCAGCTCGAAAAAGCCGTTGGTGTTCTGCAGGGTGTTTTAATTTTTCAAAAGAAATAATCAGTGACAAATTTTTTGCGGTCAGAGGTTGCGCATCGTTTACTGCACATGATGAAGTTTAAGATACAATGGTTTGATCGCCTGCCGTCAACAAACACGTTTTTAAAAGAATCTGTTGAAATTAACGGTGTGCCCGGCAACGGCACCATAATTGCCGCCCGCGAACAGACGCAGGGACGGGGACGACAGGCGCGGCAGTGGATTTCCGGCGCAAATGAAAATCTTACCTTTTCCGTTTTTATCAGCGACAGGATTGATCCGCAAAAGCTGCCGTCATCCACAATGGCCGCTGCCATCGCCATCCGGCGGTTGCTGGCCGAAGAAAAGATTCCGGCGATTCTAAAATGGCCGAATGACGTGCTGGTGAATGGAAAAAAAATCTGTGGAATTCTTTCGGAACGGATTTCCGCCGGACTCATTATTGGCATTGGCCTGAACGTCAACATGCGGGATCCTGCCGGCATCGACCAGCCCGCGACGTCCATTTTCCACGAAACCGGCGAACGGCAAAATCTTGAAGAACTTCTCGACCGTTTGCTTGCACATCTTGCGCCCCAGCTTACTTTATGGAAAGCGCAGGGCTTTGCCGGCCTTCGCGCTGAATGGGAAGCCGGCTGTCCTGCACTCGGCAGCACGGTCACCGTTCGTGATGGCGATAGCAAACGCACCGGAATTCTCGCCGGCTTTGGAAGTGCCGGTGAGCTTTTGTTGCGTGACAGTACCGGCGGAAACCTCACCGTGTGGGCCGGTGATCTGGATATATAAAACAATCCGTCGGCGAAGACCGGCGACAGGCGGGATGGGATGAAGGGAAGAAATTTTCTGGCAGTAAGGACCGGGGCGGAGCGTTAAAGATTGCGGGGCTGCATCTGGCGCTGCCGCCGTGAATTTAAATCGTTTTCACTTGCTTTTACAATCTACCCCCCTGTCATTTCTTATAATTTTTTTTTGACGAAACAGTTGACAGCGGAATGAATTAATATAAAGTCGCTCCCCTTTGTGTGATAAACCAAGACTGTTTTTGGTGTTTGCGCAGAGGTATTGCAGGATAAAAAAAGAGAGTAGAAAAAGTACTGTTTCTTAGGTGTTTATACGAAGTAAGTAATAAGAGGCAGGACTTTTTATACTTTTTTGTATTCTGGAATGGAGCGCGAGCACGGGGGGATGAACTGCCCACGTAGCTCAGATGGTAGAGCACATCCTTGGTAAGGATGAGGTCAGCGGTTCGATTCCGCTCGTGGGCTCCACAAAAAGTTGAGTTTGTATATAGGAAAAGAAGAAAGAGATATCAGGAGGAATAGTCATGGCTAAGGATAAATTCGAACGGACAAAGCCGCACGTAAACGTTGGTACAATCGGCCACGTTGACCACGGTAAAACAACGCTGACGGCTGCGATTACCTGCGTTCAGGGCGCGAAAGGCCTGGCACAGTATATCGCGTATGATGAAGTAGCGAAGGCTTCTGAATCTCAGGGCCGCCGCGATCCCACCAAAATTCTGACGATTGCTACATCGCACGTTGAGTACGAATCTGATAAACGGCATTATGCTCACGTTGACTGTCCCGGTCACGCAGACTACGTTAAAAACATGATTACCGGCGCTGCTCAGATGGACGGTGCGATTCTGGTGGTTTCCGCCGCTGACGGTCCGATGCCGCAGACCCGTGAGCACATTCTGCTTGCCCGTCAGGTTGGTGTGCCGGCAATCGTAGTGTTTATGAATAAATGTGACCTCGTGGACGATGCTGAACTGCTCGATCTCGTTGAGCTCGAAATCCGCGAACTGCTTTCTAAGTATGATTTTCCGGGTGATGATTCTCCGGTTATCCGCGGTTCTGCTCTTGGCGCGATCAATGATCCGTCCGGTACGGGTGCTGTTTGCATCCAGGAACTGCTCGATGCCCTTGATAACTACATCCAGGAACCGGTCCGTGTAACTGATCAGGCATTCCTGCTGCCGATCGAAGACGTGTTCTCCATTGAAGGCCGCGGTACGGTGGTTAC
The DNA here is from genome assembly GCA_041656295.1 of Kiritimatiellales bacterium. Classification (NCBI taxonomy): domain Bacteria; kingdom Pseudomonadati; phylum Kiritimatiellota; class Kiritimatiellia; order Kiritimatiellales; species Kiritimatiellales bacterium. Next base: position 92,682 of record JBBADV010000007.1, read on the forward strand.
CGGACGTGTTGAGCGCGGTGTGATTCACACGGGTGATGAAGTTGAAATCGTCGGCCTGAAACCGACGGCTAAGACGACCTGTACCGGTGTTGAAATGTTCCGCAAGATCCTGGATGAAGGACAGGCCGGTGACAACGTAGGCTGCCTGCTGCGCGGTACGAAGAAAGAAGAGGTCGAGCGCGGTCAGGTTCTCGCCAAGCCGGGTTCAATTACACCGCACACGCAGTTCAAAGCTGAAGTGTACATTTTGAATAAAGAAGAGGGCGGACGTCATACTCCGTTCTTCAAAGGATACCGTCCGCAGTTCTATTTCCGTACGACGGATGTGACCGGTGACATTACTCTGCCGGAAGGCGTTGAGATGGTGATGCCGGGTGATAACGTAACAATGGATGTTACGCTGATCACGCCGATCGCGATGGAGCAGCACATGCGCTTCGCGATCCGTGAAGGCGGACGTACGGTTGGTGCGGGACGCGTAACCGAAGTTGTGAAATAAGCAAGGTGAATTCTGCGGGGAGTATGTCTGGAAACAGGCGTGCTTTCTGCGGATAACGTCAAGAGGGCAAGAAGATGCGCGATATCATTACATTGGCATGCACGGAATGTAAGCGCCGTAATTATACTACGACAAAAAATAAAAAACTTACGCCGGGCCGCCTTGAGAAGAAAAAATTCTGCCCGCACGAACGCATTCACACAATTCACAGGGAAACCAAATAAAAAAGAGTTGAAGATCGATGCAGGCCAGTAGCTCAATTGGCAGAGCACCGGTCTCCAAAACCGGGGGTTAGGGGTTCGACTCCCTTCTGGCCTGCCAGTTTTTTCGGGATCAGAAAAATGAATAAGATAGGTGGACTTTTTAATAAGCTGACAACCTTCCTGGATGAAGTGAAGGCTGAGTTGAAAAAATGCAGCTGGCCGTCACGGCAGGAGTTGGTCGGCTCAACCATTGTCGTTGTGATCTCGGTTATCATTCTTGGTGTTTTTGTCGGACTGAGCGATACGGTTCTGATGGGTGTTCTGCGGTTAATACTGCGCTGATGGAGAGACTGACGTATATGGAAAAACAATGGTACGTTTTACATACGCTCTCCGGGCAGGAATTTAAAGTGCAGAACAGCATTGTCAGCCGCGTGCGTCAGGAGGAGATGAGCGATTATATCGGCGAAATTCTGGTTCCGACCGAAAAAGTTTCGGAAGTGAAGCAGGGTAAAAAAACAACCGTATCGCGTAAATTTTTTCCGGGCTATGTGCTGGTGAATCTGGCACTGCACGATGATAATAAAAAACTGGTTGAAGATGTCTGGTATTTTATTCAGAACACGCCGGGCGTGATCGGATTTGTCGGCGGAGAAAAGCCGGTTCCGTTGCGCAAGGATGAAGTAGATAAGATTGTCAATCAGGTAGAAGAAAAGAAAGAAACGGTCACGCCGAAGATTCATTTTGAACCGGGGGAAACCATCAAAATTACGGATGGGCCGTTTATGAATTTTAACGGAGTAATTGAAGAAGTTGATCCGGCCCGCGGTAAATTGAAGGTGTCCGTCGCGATTTTCGGGCGATCGGCACCGGTTGAACTTGAATACTGGCAGGCGGATAAAGCGTAAAGCCGACGGAGTTTTCTATGGCAAAGAAAGAAATGGGTCAAATCAAACTGCAGATTCCGGCCGGGCAGGCGAATCCAGCGCCGCCGGTGGGTCCTGCGCTGGGTCAGAAGGGCGTAAATATTATGGAGTTCTGCAAGGCGTTTAATGCCGCTACGCAGAAAGAGGCCGGTATGATTATTCCGGTCGTGATTACAGTCTATCAGGATCGCTCCTTCAGCTTTATCACCAAGAGCCCGCCGGCATCCGCGCTGCTTAAAAAAGCCGCCGGCGTTGCCAAAGGCTCCGGCGTGCCGAACCGCGATAAAACCGGTAAAGTGACGCGCGCTCAGGTTGAAGAGATCGCAAAAACCAAACAGGCTGATTTGAATGCGAACGATATGGATGCCGCCCGCCGCATTATCGAAGGGTCGGCACGCAGTATGGGAATTGAGGTTGAGTAGTCATGGCAAAGCACGGGAAAAAATATACCGCAGTCAAAGCGAAGGTTGACGCTGAGAAAACGTACGGTGTCGAAGAAGCAATTCAGTTTTTAAAAGACAATCCGACCGCCCAGTTTGATGAAACGATGGAAATCGCACTCCGTATGGGGGTGGATCCGACCAAATCAGATCAGGCGATCCGTTCGACAGTGGCGCTGCCGCACGGAACCGGTAAAGATGTTCGTGTGATCGTATTCGCCAGCGGCGAAGCGGCGGAGGCGGCGCGTCGGGCCGGCGCAGTTGAGGCCGGATTTGAAGATCTGCTTGAAAAGGTCACCGGCGGCTGGATGGATTTTGATATTGTGATCTCTACGCCGGATGCGATGAAAGAAGTCCGCAAACTCGGCAAAGTGCTCGGTCCGCGCGGTTTGATGCCGAATCCGAAAACCGGTACAGTGACAGATGATACCGCCACTGCGGTTCAGCAGTTTAAAGCCGGCCGCGTTGAGTTCCGGATGGACCGCAACGGAAATATTATTGTTCCGTTCGGTAAGCGCTCATTTGAAACAGCGGCGCTGGCGGAAAATTTCCGTGCGGTATACGACGCGATTATCGCAGCCAAACCGGCATCGGCAAAAGGGATTTATATTAAGCGGGTTACGGTTTCCAGCACCATGGGGCCGGGTTTGCATGTGGATGTAAAAGAGGCGGCTGCCGCTTAATTTAAGGACGAAGGGTCATCATGAGCGAAAATAAAAATTTGAGACCTGAAAAACAGGCAATGTACAGGGAAGTGCAGGAGCAGGTTTCCGGCGCGCTTTATATGCTGCTGGCAGATTACAGCGGCATGACCATGCCGGAAACGGATGCGTTTAAGAAGCAGCTGCGCAGTGCCGATGCCCGCGTTAAAGTTGTTAAAAACACCATGCTGCGCCGCATCGGCGGAGAAATGGGCAATGAACTGAAAAGCTTGACCGGTCCGACGGCAGTGATTTTTGGGACCGGTGATGTGGTTGAAGTGGCGAAAATTCTGAGGAATTTTTCCAGCGGTAAAGAGACGCCGGCGGCGAAGGGCGGAATTCTGGAAGGCAATGTGCTTTCTGCGGATGACGTCAATGAATTGGCGAAACTGCCCGGCAAAAAAGAGCTTCAGGCGAAACTGGTTGCAACGCTGGCCGCTCCGATGACTCAGACGGTTGGTGTAATGAATCAAAAAATCTGCAGTCTGCTGTATGTGCTGAATGCGGTTTGCGAGAAGAGAGAACAGGCGGCCTGAGGAACGTCGCGATAAATTTAGTAGGGTGTCAACATTGTTGTTATGGAGGAATAGAACATGTCAGAAAAAGCAGTAAAAGAAGAAGTACAGCTCGAAGGTAAAATGGCTGAGTTCGTTGATTGGATTGAAGGCATTTCCGTGCTGGAACTTTCCAAACTGGTGAAAGCTCTCGAAAACCGTCTCGGTGTTTCCGCAGCAGCTCCGGTTGCAGTCGCAGCCGCCGGCGGCGCGGCAGCCGGCGGCGAAGCTGCCGCTGAGCAAACTGAATTCACCGTGGTGCTGACCGGCGCCGGTGCAAATAAAATTCAGGTGATTAAAGAGATCCGCGGCTTAACTTCCCTCGGCCTGAAAGAAGCAAAAGAACTGGTTGACGGCGCTCCGAAAAACGTTAAGGAAGGCGTATCCAAAGAAGAAGCCGAATCTATCAAAAAAGCACTCGAAGGCGCTGGCGCCACCATCGAAATTAAGTAATAGATCGACACTCAGCGGGAGCCCGGCAGGCGTTTTAATGTCTCCGGGGCTTCGCTGTTATCAGGATGGTGTGTTTATTTTCGCCGGCATCGTGTCGCCAAGGTGAGGCGCCGGCCGGCGGGAGAAGTCCAATTAAAGAGCCTGAAGGTGATGGAATGGCCGATAGAAAAAATTTTGGAAAACTGACTGACGTTATTGAAATACCGGATCTGATTGAACTTCAGACTAACTCCTATGCGGATTTTCTGCAGACTGGAGTCGCTCCGTCGCGCCGGAAAAAAATCGGTTTGCAGGCGGTTCTGAGTGAAGCGTTTCCGGTGGAAAGTTATGATGGACAGATTGCGCTTGATTTCGCCAGCTACGAAATCAAAGAGCCGAATCTTTCATATATTGAGTCGCTTAAAGAGGGCGAGACATTTTCTGCGCCGCTGTATGTGACGTATCGTCTGCGTGAAGGCGAAGACGTGCGAGAAGATACGCTGTTTATGGGCGAAATTCCGCTGATGACAGATCGCGGCAGTTTTGTAATTAACGGCGCCGAGCGTGTAATTGTCAGCCAGCTGCACCGTTCGCCGGGAATCTGTTTTGAGCAGGCTACCCATGCAAACGGATCTTTACTTTATTCATTCCGCATTATTCCGGACCATGGTTCATGGATTGAAACCCAGTTTGACACCTCCGATCTGCTTTATGTCTACCTCGACCGCAAACGCCGGCGCAGAAAATTTCTTGCTTCCACATTCCTGCGCGCGCTCGGATACGGCACGGATGAGGAAATCATCAACCTCTATTACACGGTCGAACAGTTTTCGCTGAGCAAGAAAGTTGATGATGAATCTGAACTTTCAACCTTTGTGCTGAAAGACGATACCGTTGATGCTGATTCGCAGTCGGTAATCGGCCGCCGTTATGATGCACTGACGTTCGACATGATTCAGCGCCTGAAACACGCCGGTTATAAAACCGTTGATGTCGTCAATGTTTCCTGGGACGAAGGCCTGTTCATGAAAACGCTCCAGAAAGATACGACACGTTCGGTCGATGATGCGTTAAAAGACCTTTATCAAAAACTGCGTCCCGGTGATCCGCCGACAACAGCCTCTGCACGTCAGATGCTAAAACGTCTGTTCTTTGATGAAGCGCGCTTCAGCCTCAGTCGCGTCGGGCGTTATAAAATTCAGCAGAAGCTGAGAACAACAGCGACCTCGCTGACGCTCGACAAAGAAGATGTGGTTGAAGCCATCCGCTACCTGATCAACATTCGCATGGGGCAGGGTATGCTGGACGACATCGACCATCTGGGCAGCCGCCGCATCCGTACGGTCGGAGAACTGCTTGAAGGGCAATGCCGCGTCGGCCTGGCGCGTATTCAGCGTTTGATCAAAGAGCGGATGACGATTTTTGATACGACCGTTGACCGTCTGACGGCGCAGAAACTGATTAATCCGAAAGCGCTCTCCGCAGTAATTAAAGATTTTTTCGGTCGTTCACAGCTCAGCCAGTTTATGGACCAGACGAATCCGCTGTCTGAACTGACGCACAAACGCCGTCTTTCGGCGCTCGGCCCCGGGGGGTTAAATCGCGACCGCGCCGGTTTTGAGGTCCGTGACGTTCACAGTTCGCATTACGGACGTATCTGTCCGATTGAAACGCCGGAAGGTCCGAACATTGGTCTAATCTCTTCCTTAAGTACATTTGCCCGCGTCAATGAATACGGCTTCATTGTGACGCCGTACCGCAAAGTGGTAAACGGCAAAGTTTCAAATACAGTGGAATCGCTGACAGCGGATGAAGAGGAAAATTATGTGATCGCGCAGGCAAACGCACCGTTGAAAGAGGACAATACGTTCAGAAACGATCGCGTGATGGTCCGTGTGCGCGGTGATTTTAAAGAGATGGCGCCGGCAGATGTTCAATATATGGACGTTTCGCCGAAACAGGTTGTATCGGTGGCCGCCGGTTTGATTCCGTTTCTCGAGCACGACGACGCCAACCGCGCCCTCATGGGCTCGAACATGCAGCGCCAGGCGGTGCCGCTGATGGTGCCGGAACGTCCGTTTGTAGCGACCGGAATTGAAGGCCGCATTGCACGCGACTCGCGCGTACTGGTAATTGCAGAAGAAGCCGGAAAGGTCGCGTATGTTTCCGCTGATAAAATCATCGTTTCAAAAGACGGTGCAATGCCGGTGAAGAAAACGCCGAAAGATGAGTACCAGGAATACAAATTGCGCAAATTTATGCGTTCAAATGCCGGCACCTGTTTGAACCAGCGCCCGATTGTAAAACACGGCGAAAAGATAAAAAAAGGTCAGGTGCTGGCAGACGGACCCTCAACCGATCATGGAGAGCTTGCGCTGGGACGTAATGTGACGGTCGCATTTATGCCGTGGCAGGGTTACAACTTTGAAGATGCGATTCTGATCAGCCAGAAAATCGTTAAAGAGGATGTTTACACCTCGATTCATATCGAAGAGTTTGAATGCGGGGCCCGCGACACAAAACTGGGTCCGGAAGAAATTACGCGCGACATCCCGAACGTCGGCGAAGAAGCGCTGAAAAACCTGACACACGAAGGAATTATCCAGGTCGGTGCCGAAGTCAATCCCGGTGATATTCTCGTCGGAAAAATCACACCGAAAGTTGAAACGGAACTGGCGCCGGAAGAGCGTCTGCTGCGCGCAATTTTTGGCGAAAAGGCTGCTGATGTCCGCGATACATCATTGCGCGCTCCGTCTGGAACGTACGGCATCGTGATGGACGTTAAGGTTTCTGCGAAGAATAAAGATGAACTCTCTGCAAAAGAGGAATCAGCCGCCGACGTGAAGAAACGTCAGAAGGAAATTGAAGAGCGCCACAGCAGTTCAATTAATGAGCTGACAGAAGATTTGACGGAAGCACTGAGTAACATTCTGCTCGGGGAAAAAATTCCGCTCGATGTAGTGAATACGGAAACCGGCGACATCATTATTCCGGCGAACCGCAAAATCACGAAAACGCTGCTGCGCAAGCTCGCAAACAACTATGAGTTTATTGAAATCGATCCAAGCCCGATCCGCATTAAGATCATGGGAATTATCGATACATTCCGCAGTAAGTTTGAGGAGGCCGATGCGGACAAACAGCGTTCGATGGATAAAGCCGACAGCGGCGAAGAAGTCGATGAGGGCATTGTAAAATCCGTTAAGGTGTTTATCGCCTGCAAAAAGAAACTGTCGGTGGGCGATAAGATGGCCGGACGCCACGGGAATAAGGGGGTAATTTCCCGCATTCTGGCGGAAGAGGACATGCCGTTCCTGCCGGACGGAACGCCGGTGGACATTGTACTGAACCCGCTCGGTGTGCCGTCGCGTATGAACGTCGGTCAGGTTCTTGAAACGCATCTCGGCTGGGCGTGTAAGCATCTCGGCATGTATGCCGCGACGCCGATTTTCGACGGTATTCCGGAAAAAGAAATCCGTGCCATGATGCAGGATGCCGGCCTTTCCCGCGACGGGAAGACGATTCTGTTCGACGGACGCACCGGCGAGCCGTTTGAGCAGCGCGTAGTGGTGGGAACGATTTACATGCTCAAGCTGCATCATCTCGTTTCTGAAAAAATTCACGCGCGCGCGGTCGGACCGTATTCGCTTGTTACGCAGCAGCCGCTCGGCGGCAAGGCGCAGTACGGCGGTCAACGCTTCGGTGAAATGGAAGTATGGGCGCTCGAAGCATATGGCGCAGCCTATGCGCTGCAGGAAATTCTGACGGTAAAGAGCGACGACCTCGCCGGACGCACCCGGATTTACGAATCGATCGTAAAAGGGCAGAACGTACTCGATGCCGGACGCCCGGAATCGTTCAATGTTCTGATCAAGGAGCTGCAGGGGCTCGGTTTGAATTTTGAAGTGAAGAAAGCCAATGAGACGTCCTTTACGCACCTTTAATTTTTGACAGGAGAACAGCGAGTGGATAACGCAGTAGATATTTTCGGCAACGAACCCGATGCGATCAACGATGTGGCCAGCATCCGTCTGGCTTCTCCCGAGGACATCCGTTCCTGGAGTTTCGGGGAGGTTAAAAACCCTGAAACGATTAATTACCGCACATTTAAACCGGAAAAGGGCGGGCTGTTCTGCGAACGCATTTTCGGTCCGACCAAAGATTGGGAATGCAGTTGCGGAAAATACAAACGGATCAAGTATAAGGGCGTGATCTGCGACCGTTGCGGCGTTGAAGTCACGCTGTCGCGTGTCCGCCGTGAGCGTATGGCGCATATCGAACTGGCCGTGCCGGTTTCGCACATCTGGTTCTTCAAAGCCACGCCGAGCCGTATGGGACTGCTGCTCGATATGACGCTTCGCAGCCTTGAACATATTATTTACTACGACGATTATGTTGTCGTTGACCCGGGCGAAACGCCGCTGAAAGAAAAACAGCTGCTAACGGAAATGGAATACCGTGAAGCGCTGGATAATTACGGTGAGGGCTCTTTTGATGCACGTATCGGTGCGGAAGGTATCCGCGAACTGCTGCGCCGGATAGATCTGCCGGTTAAACTGCGTGACCTTGAAGATGCGCTGGCTGTAACCCGCAGCAAACAGACGCGCAAAAAACTGGTCAGCCAAATGAAGGTTATCGAGGGGCTGATCCGCAGTAATTCGCGCCCGGAATGGATGATTTTTGAAACGCTGCCGGTGATTCCGCCGGACTTGCGGCCACTGGTGCCGCTCGAAGGCGGGCGTTTTGCGACGTCCGACTTGAACGACCTGTACCGTCGCGTAATCAATCGCAATAACCGGTTGAAAACACTGCTGGCGCTGAAAACGCCGGAAGTGATTATCCGCAACGAAAAACGCATGCTGCAGCAGTCGGTTGATGCGCTATTTGATAACGGCCGTCACGGACGTGCGGTGAGCGGACCGGGCAACCGCCCGCTAAAATCGCTCAGTGATATGCTGAAAGGCAAACAGGGACGTTTCCGTCAAAACCTGCTTGGTAAGCGTGTTGACTACTCCGGCCGGTCAGTAATTGTGGTCGGTCCAAAACTGAAGTTAAATCAGTGCGGCCTGCCGAAGAAGATGGCACTTGTACTGTTTGAGCCGTTTATCATTCGCAAACTGAAAGAACGCGGAATTGTTCACACTGTGCGCAGTGCGAAAAAAATGATCGAGCGCGAAGAGGATATTGTTTGGGATATTCTTGACGAAGTGACCAAAGGCCATACAGTGATGCTTAACCGTGCGCCGACGCTGCACCGTTTGAGTATTCAATCGTTCGAGCCGGTGCTCATTGAAGGTGAAGCAATTCAGGTCCATCCGCTTGTGTGTACTGCCTATAACGCAGACTTCGATGGTGACCAGATGGCGGTTCACGTTCCGCTGTCCGTTGAGGCGCAGATGGAGTCAAAAGCGCTGATGCTGGCGCCGAATAATATTTTTTCGCCGTCAAGCGGAAAACCGATTACGACCCCGACCCAGGATATTGCGCTCGGCTGTTACTTTCTGACGAGTTTTTCACAGAAATATCTGCTCGAAACCCGCAGCGCCGGTGCCAAAAAGGGCGAGTCGAAAGAGCATCTGCCGCTGATGGCGGATCTTAATGAGGTTCACACCGCGTTTGATGAGGGGGTCGTGAAACTGCATGACCGTATTCGTTACCGTAATCCTGATTATCAACGTGAAACAAAATTTGGCGATCAGAAACAGCCGGTGATCATTACAACTGTCGGCCGTGTTTTCTTTAACGAGATCTGGCCGTCCGGCATCGGATTTGTCAATGACCGCATCAGCAAAAAGCTGCTGGGGAGACTGATTGAACACTGCTATGCCGTTGCCGGGCATCAGGAGACAGTGAAGCTGCTTGATAAACTGAAAAATCTTGGTTTTGCACATGCCACCGGTGCCGGGATTTCAATCGGTCTTTCCGACATGATTGTTCCGGCTGAGAAACAGGAGCTGATTGCCGGTGCGCGCAAATCGATCAGAGAAGTTGAAGACAAATATAAAAAAGGTCTGATCACTGACGGTGAGCGTTATAACATGGTGATTGATATCTGGACGGATGCGAATGAAAAACTGACGTCACGGTTGTTCAACGACCTGGAAAGCAACGCTGATCCGTATGATGACGCTCCGGGACGCGACCTGAATCCGGTGTATATCATGGTCGATTCCGGTGCGCGCGGAAGCCGTCAGCAGATTCGTCAGCTCGCCGGTATGCGCGGCCTGATGGCAAAGCCGTCCGGCGAAATTATTGAACGCCCGATTCTCGCAAATTTCCGTGAAGGCTTGAGCGTACTCGAATACTTTATTTCAACTCACGGTGCCCGCAAAGGTCTTGCCGATACGGCCTTGAAAACGGCGGACTCAGGTTATCTGACGCGTAAGCTAGTGGATGTTGCGCATGATATTATTATCATGGAAGAGGACTGTCACACACTGAACGGTATCGAAGTCTGTGCGATTGCTGATGGTGATGACGAACTCGTTTCGCTCGCACAGCGTGTAATCGGCCGCACTTCCTGTGATGATATTTATAACCCGCAAAGTCCGGAAGAGGTGATTGTTGCGGCGAATGAAATTATTGATGAGTATTCGGCGAAAAAGCTGGATGATGCCGGTGTCGACAGCGTTCGTATCCGCAGCGTACTCACCTGTGAATCGCGCCGCGGCACCTGTTCAAAATGCTATGGCCGCAATCTCGCCACCGGAAAAGAATCGCGCCTCGGTGAGCCGGTCGGCATCATCGCTGCGCAGTCTATTGGTGAGCCGGGCACACAGCTGACAATGCGTACATTTCACATTGGCGGCACGGCGAGCTCAGTTTTCAAGCAGCCGAAAATCACGGCCAAGGAAGACAGCATTGTCCGTTATGAAAATCTCCGGACCGTAAAGGTTGCAAACGGTCATGTGATTCTCAACAAAAACGGCAACGTCGTGACCTATGACGATAACGGCGGTGAGCTTGAACGGTATAATGCCATAATCGGAGCCGTTATTACAGTTGACGATGGCGGACGTGTAAAACGCGGGCAGACGTTTGTCAGCTGGGACCCGTACAGCGTGCCGATTCTTTCCGAACAGGACGGATTCGTTGATTTCCAGGACTTTATCGAAGGTGTGACCGTTCAGAAAGCAGAGGATGAATCGACCGGTATCGAAGGTCTGGTTGTGCTGGAGCACAAAGAAGATTTGCATCCGCAGATTGTGATCAAAGATCAATCCGGTAAAGCGCTTGCATTCTGTTCAATTCCCGCCGCTGCTTACGTAATGGTAAAGAAAGGCGAGAAAATCACTGCCGGCACGACACTGGCGAAAACGCCGCGCAAACAGGCGCGTACCAAGGATATTACCGGTGGTCTGCCGCGCGTGGCCGAGCTCTTTGAGGCGCGCCGCCCGAAAGAGGCCGCTGAAATTGCCAAAATTGACGGAGCAGTGGAGCTTGGTGATATTGCCGGCCGCGGTAAGCGTTCACTGATTGTGCGCGACCTTGCTACTGGAACAGAAGAAGAACATCTGATTCCAATGAATAAACATGTGATTGTTTATTCCGGTGATATGGTTCTGAAGGGTCAGCAGTTGACAGAAGGCCCGGTCGTTCCACAGGAACTGCTCGAAGTCTGCGGTCCGCAGGAGCTTCAGGAGTATCTGGTGAACGAAGTGCAGGCGGTATACCGTCTGCAGGGCGTGGAAATTAACGACAAGCACATTGAAGTGATTGTGCGCCAAATGTTGCGTAAAGTGAAAATCACTGACCCGGGTGAAACAGAATTTCTCTGGGGCGAACAGGTTGAAAAACAGAAGTTCCAGGAGATTAATCAGCGCGCGATGGAAGAGGGGCGCCGTCCGGCGGCTGCTTCACCGGTTCTGCTGGGTATCACTAAAGCGGCGCTGGCAACTGAAAGCTTTATTTCTGCAGCATCATTCCAGGACACCACCAGGGTGCTGACGCAGGCCGCGACACTGGGCCGCATTGACCAGTTGCGCGGATTCAAAGAAAATGTAATTATGGGTCATTTGATTCCGGCCGGAAGCGGATTCCCGCTGTATAAAAATATCCGTCCGGTTAAGCTTGGTGAAGAGATTAGTGTGGAAGATGCCATAGGCGTGAATCCACTGGATATGCAGGAGGAAAAAACCGCACAAAGTTAAATCTTATTGCTTGCGGGACGGGCAGAGGAAACCTATAGTTTCCGGCTCGTTTTTTTGGGATGGAAGGAGCTTATGCCTACAATAAACCAATTGATTAGAAAACCGCGCAGTCCGCTTCAGAAAAAGAAGAAATCGCCTGCGCTGCTAAACTGTCCGCAGCGCCGCGGTGTGTGTCTGCTTGTAAAAACCATGACACCGAAAAAACCGAACTCCGCTCTACGTAAAGTTGCGCGTGTCCGTTTAACTAACGGTCGTGAAGTTAATGCATACATCCCTGGCGAAGGCCACAACCTGCAGGAACACAGCATGGTACTGGTGCGCGGCGGCAGGGTGAAAGACCTTCCGGGAGTTCGCTATCACATCGTGCGCGGCACGCTTGACTGTCTCGGCGTGAATAACCGTAAGCAGGGGCGGTCCAAATACGGCGCCAAGAAACCGAAAGAAGGTCAATAAGGATTTTTGAATTATGTCAAGAAGACGCAAAGCAGATAAACGCATCCTGACGCCCGATCCGCGCTATAACAGCGAACTCGTGGCATATATGATTAATGGCATCATGGAACGCGGCAAAAAAGCGGTTGCCGCTTCAATTGTTTACGGTGCTCTCGACGACATCCAGAAAAAGATGAAAGACGAAGACCCGTTGGCAGTGTTCAACAAAGCGGTTGACAACGTGAAGCCGAAACTTGAGGTGAAATCCCGTCGTGTCGGCGGTGCAACCTATCAGGTCCCGCTGGAAGTCAGTCCGAAGCGCCAAATTGCACTGGCCTGTCGCTGGCTCATTCAGTATTCCGGCGCACGCCGCGGAATGCCGATGCGCCGCGCGCTGTCCATCGAGCTGATGGATGCTTACGCCGGGCAGGGATCTGCAATTAAAAAACGCGACGACACGCACAAGATGGCTCAGGCCAACAAAGCGTTTGCGCATTATAAATGGTAATGACCGGTAAAAGAAATGACGGTGGATGTGAAACAGGATGGAAAACATGCGAAGAGCGCTGCGCCTTCTCCGAGAGAAGATGCGGCGCGCGGCCGCAGCTTGTCCGCCGTTCGCAACATTGGCATTATGGCACATATTGACGCCGGCAAAACAACCACTACCGAGCGCATTCTTTATTATACCGGCCGCGTCTATAAAATGGGCGAAGTGCATGAAGGCACCGCCGTAATGGACTGGATGGAGCAGGAGCAGGAGCGCGGTATTACCATCACATCCGCAGCAACTACCTGTTTCTGGAAAGACTGTCAGATCAATATCATCGATACTCCGGGGCATGTAGACTTTACAGTTGAAGTAGAGCGTTCTTTGCGGGTTCTCGATGGTGCTGTCGGGGTCTTTTGCGGTGTAGGCGGCGTACAGCCGCAGTCAGAAACTGTCTGGCGGCAGGCAAAAAAATATCGTGTGCCATGCATTGCGTTTATCAATAAGATGGATCGCAAAGGTGCAAATTTTCCGGCAGTGATAAACCAGATCCGCGAAAAACTCAGTGTGCCGGCGGTGATGACGCAACTGCCGATCGGTGCCGAAGAAAATTTTAAAGGCGTGGTTGATTTAATCCACATGCGAGCTATTACGTTCAGCACAGAAAATTTCGGCAGCGAGATGACAGAAAGTGCACTTCCGGCGGAGCTCGCCGGCGCCGCCGAAAAAGCGCGTGTTGAATTGATCGAAAAAATTTCTGAGTTCGATGAACAACTGATCGAAGCTTATCTTGAAAACCCGGACGTTCCGGCGGACCTGCTGATTGCAGCTGTCCGTCGCGCGGCGATTGCCGGGAATGCGGTACCGGTGCTTTGCGGTTCATCACTGAAAAACAAAGGGATTCAGCCGCTGCTTGACGGCATTGTAAATTATCTGCCATCTCCGGCGGATATTCCGGCAGTGGCAGGGGTTCATCCGAAAACGGGTGAAACAGAGGAGCGCATCGCCGGTGATTATGAGCCGTTCAGTGCGCTGGCATTTAAAATGGCGACTGATCCGTTTGTCGGGCGCCTCATGTTTGTCCGCATCTATTCCGGCAAGCTGGAAAAGCGGCAGAACGTTTATAATCCGCGCACGAAAAAACGTGAAAAAATTACACGGCTGCTCCGCCTGCACGCCAACAGCCGTGAAGATATTGATGTCTTATATTCTGGTGAAATCGGCGCTGTCGCCGGCGTAAAAGGATTCACTACCGGCGATACGCTCTGCAGTGAAAACAATCCAGTTCTACTCGAGAGCATAGACTTTCCGGAGCCGGTGATCTCAATGGCGATCGAGCCGAAAACGCAGGCCGACCGCGATGCACTTGCCGAAGCACTTCATCTTTTAGCGGAGGAAGATCCGACCTTTTGCGTTTCAACGAATACTGATACCGGCCAGACAATTATCAGCGGAATGGGTGAGTTGCATCTCGACGTTATTAAAGACCGGATTTTTCGCGAATTTAAAGTACAGGCGAACGCCGGTAAGCCGGTGGTGGCGTATCGGGAAAGTGTTCAGAAAACCGCTTCCGCCGAACATACGTTCGAGCGCGAAATCGGCGGACACGATCACTTCGCCCGCCTCATTGTCCAGATTGAACCGCGTCAGCGCGGCGCCGGCAATGCCGTGGACATTAAGGTTTCCAAAGAGGTGATTCCTGCAGATTTTCATGATGCAATTCAAGAGGGGTTACGGGATGCATTGTTGACCGGCATTCTCGGCAACTATCCGCTGGTGGATATTGCAGTGACTGTCACGGACGGTACGGCGCATCCGGTGGATTCCTCTGACGTTGCGTTCCGTACCGCTGCTGTGATGGCGCTTCGTGCCGCCGCTGCATGTGCTGCCCCGGTTCTGCTGGAACCGATTATGAAACTTGAGGTCGTCAGCCCCGACGAACATCTGGGCGACGTAATGAATGACTTGACCGGTCGGCGCGGACGGATCCGCGAGATCGATGCCCGCGATGGAATGCAGATTATACACGTCGACGTGCCGCTGGCCGAAATGTTCGGCTATGCAACCGCGCTGCGTTCTCTGACGAAGGGCCGGGCCAGTTACACCATGGAACCGTCGCACTTTGAGATGGTTCCGGAAGCGATACAAGGGGCCATCTTAAACAGATAACAGAGAGAATTATGAGCAATCAACGCATACGTATACGTTTGAAATCATTCGATCATCGCGTGCTCGACGCATCGTCGAAGGATATTGTCGAAACGGCCAAACGCACCGGTGCCCGTGTCGCGGGACCGATTCCGATGCCGACACGCATTGAGCGGTTCACCGTGAACCGCAGCCCGCATGTAAACAAAAAATCGATGGAGCAGTTCGAGGTCCGCACGCATAAGCGTTTACTGGATATCATCGATCCGACCATCAAAACGGTAGACGAGCTAAAGAAGCTCAATCTGCCGGCGGGCGTGGACATTACTATTAAAATTTGAGGTTCATCATGAAAAGTTTAATTGGAAAAAAACTTGGGATGACCCAGATCTTCGATGAGACAGGCCGGCTTGTGCCTGTAACAGTGATTGAAGCGGGTCCGTGCAGCGTTGTACAACGCAAGACTGCCGATAAAGACGGTTATGATGCCGTTCAGCTCGGCTTCGGAAAACAGAAAGAACAGCGCGTCCGCAAACCGCTGCTGGGTCATTTCAAGAAAGCCGGTCTTGAGCCGCTTCGTGAACTGAGAGAAGTCCGCGTGGATTCTGCTGATGAGTCGAAAGCCGGCGATACGGTAACGGTTTCTGTGTTCGAAGACGTCAAGTTTATTGATGTTCTCGGCGAAACCAAAGGTAAAGGCTATCAAGGCGTCGTGAAGCGTTTTAACTTTGCCGGCGGTCGCGCCTCCCATGGTTCGCACTTTCACCGCAGCACGGGTTCGATTGGAATGAAAGAACGTCCGGGTCGCGTATTTAAAAATAAAAAAATGCCCGGACAGATGGGTGGAACCCGCATTACGGTTCAAAATTTGAAAGTAGTGCAGATCCGTGCAGATGAAAATCTGATTCTGCTCAAGGGAGCGGTTCCCGGCGCCAACGGGACAACACTGGTGCTTCGCGAAGCACTCAAAAAGAGATAATTTGAGAGGAATGATTCATGAGTACTCTGCCATTGAAAGATAGCAAAGGGAAAAAACTGGGCGAAGTGACCCTTAGCGACCGTTTCACTGTGTCCGATAAAGGTGCGCAGGCGGTGCATCAGGCTGTTGTCACGTATCAGGCTCACCAGCATCAGGGTTCTGCTTCCACACTCGGGAAAGGTGCCGTGTCCGGTTCCGGCAAAAAACCGTGGAAACAAAAAGGGCTCGGTCGCGCCCGCGCCGGTTATAAACAGTCTCCGGTATGGCGCGGCGGTGCTGTAGTGTTTGGTCCGCATCCGCGCAAAGTCCGCAAGTCGATACCGCGCAAAGTGGCGCGTCTGGCATTTGCCCGTGCTTTCAGCGAAAAGGCTGACGCCGGTGCCATTACAGTGGTAAATGGAATTATGCTGGCTGCACCGCGTACGAAGGAGATGACTGCCCTGCTGAGCGCCTTGGACGTAAGGGGCAAAGTGCTGATCGTGCTGCATGAGACTGATGTGAATGTTTGTCTGGCGGCACGCAATCTTCCCGATGCGGAAGTGGCTTGTGCAGACAATGTGAATGTTTATCAGATCATCCGCTACCCGCAGATTGTAATCACACAGGCTGCGATGGAAAAAATTGAACAGCGCCTGGCATAATTAAGGGATTCGTAATGAAAGATGTTTATCAGGTAATTCAAAAAATTCTGCTGACGGAAAAAGGCACGCGCCTTTCTGAGACGGAAAACAAGTATGTATTCCGCGTTGCGCCGTCCGCCAATAAAGCGGAGATTAAAAAAGCGGTCGAAGAACTGTTTAAGGTGAAAGTGATCTCAGTGAACACGATGAAACGGCTGGGAAAAAATAAACGCGAGCGTTCGCCAAACTACGGCCGTACTGCGCACTGGAAGCGTGCAGTCGTTACTCTTGCCGAAGGCAATAAAATTGATTTGGTCTAAGGAGTTTTAATATGGCTTTGAAAAAATACAGACCTGTAACGCCAAGCCGCCGTTTTATGGTGACTTCCGCGTTCGACGAAATTACAAAGAGCACGCCGGAGCGTTCGCTGACCCGTTCCAAGAAACGCACCGGCGGCCGTAACAGTGCCGGGAGGATTACAACGCGTCATCGCGGCGGCGGACACAAACGCCGGTATCGCGTGATTGATTTCAAACGCGATAAGTTTGGTATTCCGGCAAAAGTCGCATCTATTGAGTACGATCCAAACCGTTCGGCGCGCATTGCGCTGCTGAATTATGCGGACGGTGAAAAACGCTATATCATCGCTCCGGTTGGATTGAAAGTCGGCATGACACTCTTTTCCGGCCCGGATGTCGAGCCGGCCATTGGCAATGCACTGCCGCTTGAAAAAATTCCGCTGGGCATGACAGTTCATAATATTGAAATGGAAAAAGGCCGCGGCGGACAGATTGCCCGCTCTGCCGGTGCCGGTGTTCAGCTGATGTCGCGTGAAGGCGGTTTTGCCAACCTGAAAATGCCGTCCGGTGAACTCCGGAAAATCAGCACAGAGTGTTATGCGACGATCGGACAGACCGGTAACGTTGAGCATGAAAGTACTGCAAGCGGCAAAGCCGGACGTAAACGCTGGCTGGGCATTCGTCCAACGGTTCGCGGCGTGGCGATGAACCCGGTGGATCATCCGATGGGCGGCGGTGAAGGCCGCACATCCGGCGGCGGGCATCCGCAGTCGCCGTGGGGTACGCTGGCGAAGGGCAAACGTACGCGCAAGAAAAAGCAGGCGTCGAACAAAATGATTATCGAACGGAGAAAGAAGTAAGCTATGGCTCGTTCACTTAAAAAAGGTCCGTACGTGGATGTTAAACTCCTCAAAAAAGTTGAGGCGATGGAGGCATCCGGCAGAAAAAAACCGGTAAAAACCTGGGCGCGAGCTTCAATGATCGCTCCGGAATTTGTCGGGCACACTTTTCTGGTGCATAACGGTAAGGTGTTTGTTTCAGTTTTTGCAACAGAAAACATGGTAGGGCACCGTCTTGGAGAATTCGCTCCGACCCGCGCTTTCCGCACGCACGGCATGGCAACGGACAAAACCGTTTCGAAATAAAATATTTTTTACAGAAGTTCTGGATTTGAAAATCGAATGACGTATAGTTGCCGCCTTTGCGTTTTTGCAGCAAGCGTCAAATTGAGAGAAAAGTATGGAAGTTTCAGCAACAACTAAATATGTGAGAATGTCGCCGATCAAGGCCCGTCAAGTCGCGGCTGAGATTCGCGGACTGTCCGTTGCAGAAGCCCTTCGCATCACCGATTTTAACGCACGTAAAGCGGCGGCTGAAATTGGCAAAACTCTTAAGTCGGCAGTTGCCAACGCGGAGAAGAATGAAGGGGTTTCGGCGGACCAGCTGTTTGTGAAAGATGCCGTTGTCGACGGCGGTCCGGTGATTAAACGGTTTCGTCCGCGCGCCCGCGGCTCCGCCAGTGCAATTAAAAAACGCACAACGCATATCACGGTAATTTTAACGGATCGTAAATAAGAAAGGGAATCGTTTTGGGACAGAAAGTAAATCCAATTGGACTCCGTATCGCGGTGAATAAAAACTGGCGTTCACGCTGGTTCGCCGGGAAAAAGGAGTTTGCTGATCTGCTTCAGGAGGATATCAAAATTCGTGAAGCTGTAGGGAAGCGTCTGAAGGATGCAGCGATTTCCGGTATTTTTATCGAACGTTATGCCAACCGCGTCCGCGTGACGATCCGCACTGCCCGTCCGGGACTGGTGATCGGCCGCAAGGGCGAAGACATTGAGCGGCTGCGCGAGTCGCTTGGTAAAATGACGAAAAAAGAGGTGTACATCGAAATCGATGAAGTGAAAACTCCCGATCTGGATGCCAAACTGGTTGCAGAAAATATTGCACTGCAGCTTGAGCGCCGTGTGTCATTCCGCCGTGCAATGAAGCGCGCCATTCAAATGGCAATGGAAAACGGAGCAGATGGAATTAAAGTGATGGCTTCCGGCCGTCTGGGCGGTGCTGAGCTGTCCCGTACGGAAAGCTACAAAGAAGGTAAAATCCCGTTACATACACTGCGTGCAAATATCGACTACGGCACTGCTGAAGCCGATACTGTTGCTGGAAAAATCGGGATCAAAGTGTGGATTTGTAAGAAGGCCGAAAAGGCGGAAGCGTAGGAGTATTGAACAATGCCTTTAATGCCAAAACGTGTTAAATTTCGCAAAGTCCAGAAGGGCTCGCGCCGGGGCCTTTCCACCGCCGGCACAACGCTGGCGTTTGGAGAGTTCGGCCTGCAGGCACTGGAGCGCGCCTGGATTACTAATATCCAGATTGAGGCGTGCCGTGTGGCAATTAACCGCAGCCTGAAACGTCGCGGTAAACTGTGGATTCGCATTTTTCCTGATAAACCGTACAGTAAAAAACCGCTTGAGGTTCGTATGGGTAAAGGTAAGGGCGGTGTGGAAGGCTGGGTTTCGGTTGTGAAACCGGGACGTATGCTGTTCGAGCTCGACGGTATCACAGAAGCGCAGGCGCGTGTTGCAATGCGTTTGGCCGCTACCAAACTACCGATTCGCGTACGGTTTGTTTCGCGTCATGCAACTGTTTAAACGGATATGTTAAGTGATGAAAAAACTAAAACAACTTAAAGAGCTGTCACCTGCTGAACTGGAGCAGCAGCTTGGCGATGCGAAAAAAGAACTGTTCAAGCTGCGCATGCAGCAGGTGTCCGGTCAGCTGGAAAATCCGTTGCGGATCCGGACAGTTCGTCGACAGATTGCCCGCATTAGAACAAGTATAAATCAGGCTGTGAAAGGCGAGGGGTAAAAGATGGAGACAAGAGGTCATCGTAAAGTGCGGGAAGGTCGCGTATGCAGTGCAATGGGGAATAAATCCATCGCTGTACTCATTGAGCGCCGGGTGCGGCATCCGCTGCTGGGTAAAGAGTTGCGCGTATCAAAGAAGATCCATGCACACGACGAACAGAACGAGGCGAAAGTCGGTGATGTGGTCCGTGTAATGGAAACCCGTCCGGTCAGCAAACTGAAACGCTGGCGTCTGGTTGAAGTTCTTTCTAAATAATTGAGGCTGGGAAACCATGATTCAGGTACAAAGCAGATTGAGTGTAGCGGATAACACGGGCGCCCGCAGCGTGATGTGTATCCGGGTAATGAAGACCAAACGCAGTTATGCGAAGGTCGGTGAAATTATCAAGGTCACAGTAAAAGAAGCCCAACCCGGCGGCGTCGTTAAAAAAGGTGATGTGGTTGAGGCGGTGATCGTCCGCACGAAAGCGCCGATCCGCCGCAGGGACGGTACAGTGCTGCGTTTCGACAGCAACGCAGCAGTGATTATTGATGGTAATAAGAATCCGCGCGGAACCCGTATCTTCGGGCCGGTCGCCCGCGAATTGCGTGACGGCAACTTCATGAAAGTTGTTTCGCTTGCGCCGGAAGTTCTTTAGGAGTTTTTATGGCAGCAGCACGTATTAAAAAAGGTGATACGGTGGAAGTCATTGCCGGCAACGACAAAGGCAAAACCGGAAAAGTCCTTCAGGTGATGGCGGGCGGTGAGCGCGCGCTGGTTGAAGGTGTGAATTTTGTGAAAAAGCACATGCGGAAGACTCAGGATAATCCGAATGGCGCGATCATTGATAAAGAAGCGCCGCTTCACATATCGAATCTGAAGAAGGCATAACGAAGTTTAACTTAATTTGAGGAGCGGGTATCCATGATACCGACAATGAAGAAAAAATATCGCGAGGTTGCAGTGCCGGAACTTCAGAAAAAGTTCAGCTATGCAAACCCGATGCAAATCCCGAGACTGTCAAAGATTACAATTAATGTATCCGTTGGTATGCAATACGATCGCGATGCATTGCAGGCGGTTCTCGATGATGTAGCGAAACTCAGCGGACAGCGTCCAAGCACGATCAAGGCGAAGAGAAGTGTTTCGAATTTTAAACTCCGTGAAGGCGTTTCGCTGGCCGGCAAAGTGACTCTGCGCGGAAACCGGATGTATGAATTTCTCGATCGTTTGATTAATATCGCACTTCCGCGTATTCGCGACTTTCGCGGAATTCCGGCAAAATCATTCGATGGGCACGGCAACTATACGCTCGGCGTGAAAGAGCAGATCATTTTTCCGGAAATTAATCCGGATCATGTCCGTAAAGTACACGGCATGGATGTGACATTTGTTACAACGGCTGAAACCAATGAAGAAGCATATGAGCTTCTCCGCCTGCTCGGTATGCCGTTTGAAAACAAGAATAAAGGTGGACAGCAATGATATTGAGCGATCCGATTTCCGACATGCTCACCCGTATCCGCAATGCGAATATGGCGGGGCATAACAAAGTGCAGATACCGCATTCCAGAATGAAGAGCGAGATTGCCCGTATTCTGAAACAGGAAGGTTATATCAAGGATTTCACAACGGAGAAAGTTGAGGGCAAACCGACGCTGGTTCTGTTTCTTAAATATTCCAATGATTTGAAGCCGGTGATTCAGGGCTTGCGCCGCGTGAGCCGCCCGAGCTGCCGGCACTATGTAACGTCCAGCAGCATTCCGCGCGTTCTTGGCGGAATCGGTTTGGCCATTTTGAGTACATCCTCCGGCATCCTCTCTGATACAGAAGCGCGCAAAGTGCGCGTCGGCGGCGAAGTACTCTGTTATATTTGGTAATTTTTGAAATTGAGGTTGTAACCATGTCAAGAATAGGAAAACAGCCGGTGACGATTCCATCCGGGGTGGATGTATCCGTCAACGGGAATACAGTCACCGTGAAAGGTCTGAAAGGAGAAAGCTCCTGGGAAATTCCGGCGTTGCTTACGGTTAAAGTGGACGGCGGCGAGGTGCTGGTCCGCCGGAACGATGAAAGTAAAGAAGCCCGCGCCCTGCACGGAACCATCCGCAATATCATCCGCAATATGGTAGTCGGGGTGCAGGACGGTTATGAAAAAGAGCTGGAAATTCAGGGGGTCGGTTACAAAGCGGTATTGCAGGGCAGAATGCTCGTTCTCTCCCTTGGTTATTCACACGAAATCAACTATGAAATCCCGGAAGGTGTCTCCGTGACGCTGAACGGGGCTACCGAAATCAAAATTGCAGGGCACGAAAAAGCTCTGGTCGGACAGGTCGCCGCGCGCATCCGTGCATTTGCGCCCGCTGAGCCCTATAAAGGCAAGGGCGTGCGTTATAAAGGCGAACAGGTGCGGCGTAAAGAAGGTAAGGCAGTGGCTTAATCATGAAGGTCAAAAGCAAAGCAGATTATCGCAAGCGCAGACATTTCCGTCTGCGGAACAAAATTCGTGGAACAGCCGAATGCCCTCGCATGGCGGTTTACGTTTCCAACCGTTATATTTATGTGCAGCTCATCGACGACGACGCGCAGAAAACACTCTGTTCTGTTTCGTCGCTCGGCGGGACATGCACCATCGCAGCGGCGAAAGAGCTCGGCACCAAAGCAGCCGAAGCCGCTAAAGGGCAGAACATCCGTCGTGTGGTTTTCGACCGCGGCGGGTTTGCTTACGGTGCCCGTTTGCGTGCACTGGCCGATAGCGCCCGCGAAGCCGGAATCCAATTTTAAACTTTATTAAAGGAGTTTCGCAGTGACGGACAAAAAGGCAGATAAAGAAAACAAAAAACCCGAACTGGAAGAACGCGTGGTGCACATCAACCGCAACTCGAAAGTGGTCAAGGGCGGGCGCCGCTTCAGCTTCGGCGCACTGGTGGTTGTTGGCGATGGTACAGGACGTGTCGGATACGGCCTCGGCAAAGCGAATGAAGTTTCGGATGCCATCCGTAAAGCGGGTGAAACAGCGAAACGCGCGATGAAACCGATCGTCATGCGGGGCACAACGATTCCTCATGAAACGATTGGCAGCTTTGGCGGCGCAGAGGTTCTCCTGCGCCCGGCGGCGGAAGGTACCGGTGTTATTGCCGGCGGTTCCTGCCGTGCCGTGCTTGAGCTCGCCGGCGTGCGCGACGTCCTTGCCAAATCGCTTGGCAGCAGCAATAAATTGAACGTAACCAAAGCCACGATGGCGGCACTTGCCTCTCTGCGTTCGCGCGAAGATGCAATGGCAGCACGCGGCAAATAACATAGAGGTTTTTGAAATGGAACTGCATTCATTACAGCCGGTCGAAGGTTCAAGCCGTCGCAAGATGCGTGTCGGCCGTGGTCGTGCGTCCGGCAAAGGCAAAACCGCCGGCCGCGGACATAAAGGGCAGTATGCCCGTTCGGGGCATAAACACAAACCGCTGTTTGAAGGCGGTCAGATGCCGATGTCCCGCCGCATCCCGAAACGCGGATTTAAAAATATAAACCGCAAAGAGTTTGCCGCTGTGAATATTGCAACGCTGGATGCATTTGATAACGGTACGGAAGTCACGATGGATCTGCTGCGTCAGGCCGGTATGGTCAAGGGCGTATGGGACGGTGTGAAAATCCTGGGTAATGGTGAGCTGACTAAAAAACTTACGGTGAAAGCCAGCGCATTCAGTGCCGCAGCCAAAGAAAAGATCGAGGCGGCGGGCGGCAGTGTTGAAACAATTCAAAAGAGTTAACTTCGGGACGGGATATCCATGCTTTCCGCTTTTGTAAACAGCTTTAAGATCCAGGAACTGCGCCAGCGGATTCTTTTTACGTTTGGCGTCATTTTTCTCTGCCGGCTCCTTTCTAACATTCCGCTGGTAGGAATTGACTTCGGGTTGATGTCCAATTGGCTCGAACAGCAGACATCTACCGGCGGACTGATGGATCTGTTAAATCTGTTCAGTGGAGGCGCGCTGGAAAACTGTGCGGTCGGTGCGCTCGGCATTATGCCGTACATCAGTGCTTCTATCATTATGCAGATTATGGGGCAGGTCATTCCAACGCTCAGCAAACTGATGCGCGAAGGCGAAGCCGGCCGTGCAAAAATCACGCAGTACACCCGTTATCTCACCGTATTCATTTGTATCATCCAGGGCTTCATGCTCGCTCGCGGACTTGAAAGCGGGCGGATCGGCTTCCCGCCCTCATTGGTGCAGATTCCCGGGATCGGATTCGCTTTGTTAACGACGATGGAACTGCTGGTGGGAACACTGCTGATGATGTGGCTTGGCGAACAGATCACCGAGCGCGGAATCGGTAACGGTGTTTCCATGATCATTACAATTAATATCGTCAGCCGGATGCCGGCGGCGGTATCGGCGATGATTGCACTCTTCCGCCCGATTGACGGTGTTGCCCGTTTTTCGCCGTTCATGGCCGCTGCACTGCTGATCATGTTTCTTGTGGTAATCGCCGCTGTCATTGCTGTTACACAGGCACAGCAGAAAATTCCGGTGCAGTACGCCAAGCGCGTTGTCGGCCGCAAAGTATACGGCGGACAGCACACCTTTATGCCGCTGCGCGTAAACTATGCAGGTGTAATGCCCATTATTTTTGCCCAGGCGATTCTCATGTTCCCGGCGATGATTTTTAATGCACTGCCCGGCACTTTCTTCAAATCGTGGGCCGCTGCATTCAACAGCGGAACCGGCCTGTATATGACGCTCTTTGGTCTGATGATTTTCTTTTTCTCCTTTTTCTGGGTCTCAATGATGTTTAATCCGGTGCAGATCGCTGACGACATGAAAAAACATGGCGGTTACATCCCCGGCATCCGTCCCGGAAAATCCACCGCAGAATTTCTTGATAAAACCATGACGCGTATCACGCTTGCCGGCGCACTCTTCCTCACTATTATCGCTGTGCTGCCGACAGTTATCAGCACTCGCCTTAATATTCCGTTCCTGATAGCATCGTTCTTTGGCGGGACCAGCTTGCTGATTATTGTCGGCGTTATGCTCGACACCATGCGTCAGATTGAATCGCAACTGCTGATGCGCCACTACGACGGCTTCCTGAAAAAAGGGAAACTCAGATCCAGAAAGTAGGGCGGAGATGAAAGCGATCATTCTGCTTGGCGGTCCCGGCGCCGGAAAGGGAACGCTGGCTGAAATCATCAAAAAAAAATCCGGTTTCCTTCATGTTTCCACCGGTGAAATCCTGCGCGCAGCTATCCGCAATCAAACGCCGGTTGGACTTAAAGTTAAAGTGTTTATTGATCGCGGTGAGCTTGTGCCTGATGAAATTGTTCTTGAAATCATTAAGGAGCTCATTGCCGCCCGGCCGGCGAGTGCGCGGTTTATGTTTGACGGTTTCCCGCGCACCGTTGTACAGGCCGAGGGCCTCGAACAACTGTTTGCTGAAAACAATGGAACACTGCTGCATGTTTTTCAGCTCGATCTTGATCACGAAACTCTGCTCCGGCGCTTGACCGGCCGGCGTGTCTGCCGTTCCTGCGGCGCGCTGTTTCACATCGACAATAAGCCGCCGCAAAAAGAAGGCCTCTGCGATTTCGATAACGGTGAGCTTTATCAACGTTCCGACGACAGCGAAGAAACCATTTTAAACCGTCTTGACGTCTACGAAAAACAAACCGCACCGCTCGTCGGCTTTTACCGGCAGCGCGGACTTCTCAGGAAAATCAATGCTTCCGAAACCCCGGAACAAGTAACCGCCACAGTTCTCAGCTTTCTTAATCGGACATTCAAATGATCATTCTCAAAACGCCGGCAGAAATTGAAGCAATGCGCCGCGTTAACCGGATGACGGCCCGGGTCCGCGATGCGCTTGCCGCTATGGTGCGTCCCGGTATCACCACGGGAGAGCTTGGTGACGCCGCGTTTCAACTGATTCGCGAATCCGGCGGCACCAGCGCATTTTACGGCTATCACGGTTATCCCGGTTCCATTTGTGTCTCCATTAATGATGAGGTTGTACACGGAATCCCGGGACCGCGCGTCATCCGCGAAGGCGATATTGTCAGCATCGATGTGGGAATCGCTTTCGAAGGATTTATCGGCGACACCGCAGTCACCGTTCCTGCCGGCGCAATCAGCGCTGAAAATAAAAGACTGCTCGAAACTACACAGCTGGCATTAAGTGCCGGCATTGAGCAGGCGGTGGAAGGCAACCGGCTTGGCGATATTTCATACGCCATTCAAAGCGCGGTTGAAGCCGCCGGTTTTTCAGTTGTCCGGCAGTTTATAGGCCACGGTATTGGACGCAACATGCACGAAGATCCGCAAATTCCTAACTACGGTAAAGGGGGTCGCGGACCGAAACTCAAAGCCGGAATGACGCTTGCCATCGAGCCGATGGTCAACATCGGCGGACCAAAAGTTCAGCTGCTCGAAGATGAATGGACTGCGGTGACTAAAGACGGTTCATATTCCGCTCATTTCGAACACACCGTTGCTGTCGGCAAAACGCACGCCGATATTCTTTCTTTACCGTAAATCTATTTCCGTTTGCGGCGCGTCCTGGTTTTTGCTCCGTGCGGGCGTTGACCCGTCATGGTGATCGGCTGTTTTTTCCGCCGGCCGGCGCGCGGCGCACCTTTGGCTGTTCTCACTGGCGCGTGTTCTTCGACACCGGAAATTCGAAAGTCGACCAGTCGGCGCGCCATATCAACGCGCACAATATCCACTTTAAGCGCATCACCAATCGTATACACGTTCCGGTGCCGCATGCCGGTGGCTTTGGTTTTCGTGCGGTTCACTTCGTAGCGGTCATCAGTGAGCGATGCAAACGGCACGAGGCCGCGCTGCAGTGTATCGGTGAGTTCAACAATCAGGCCTTTGTTAAGAATGCGGACAACGCTGCCGGAATACGGACCGGTTTCGCCCCTGTAAAGCAAGGTATTATAATATTCAACACGGCGCAGATCGATGCTCTCTTTTTCAGCGGCATCGGCGGCAGTTTCAGTACGCGTACATTGTGCGCCGATAGCGGCGAGATCGTCAGTGCCGTACGGCGCTTTAGTTTTTTCTTCGAGTGCGCTTAACAGGCGGTGAACCACGAGATCGGGGTAGCGCCGGATCGGCGAAGTAAAGTGCGCATAATCTTCAAACGCGAGACCGAAGTGTCCGGTCGGTTCAGCGGAGTAGCCGGCGCGTTTCAGATTACGCAGCACAGCGAGACTGGCAGTGTATTCCAGCGGCGTGCCGGCAATTTTTTCCAGCACCGCATTAATACCGGCACGCGATTGCGGCAGCGCGTCGATGCCGAGCGCCTGCAGCTCCGCGCCCATTTGCGCCCACTGCTCTTCATCCGGCTCCTCGTGAATCCGGTGCAGTGCCGCCCGTCCGGCATCTTTTAATTTGCGCGCCACCGCCACATTCGCGAGCAGCATGCACTCTTCAATCAGCTGATACGCTTCTTTGGCTTCGCCTTTATGAATCGACTCAACTTTGCCGGCGGCGTTAAGCCGGAAATTAATCTGCGGAGTATTGATTTCGAGCGAACCGTTTTCAATCCGCCGTGCGCGGATTGTCCTCGCCAGCGGGCGCAGCTGCTGCAGAACGCCGGCCACGGCCGCCGGAATTTTATGCTCCGGCTTCCCGTCGAATAAGAGTTGAACCTGATCGTAGTTCAACCGTGCGTCAGAATGAATAATGGAGTGGAAGGAATCGGCGCCGGTCATTTCTCCGGAACTCGTCAGCGAAATTTCAACGGTGTGCGCGAGGCGGTCGACATTCGGATTTAAACTGCAAATGCGTGTGGTTAATTCCGGCGGCAGCATCATCACCACGCGGTCGACGAGATAAATACTGTTGCCGCGCTGCAGCGCCTCTTTATCAAGCGCTGAATTTCTTTGCACAAAATAGGCCACGTCGGCGATATGCACCGAAAGTTTCCAGCCGCCGGCAGTTTTTTCGAGCGATATGGCATCGTCAAAATCGCGCGCGGTTGCAGGATCAATGGTGAACGTCAGCCGGTCGCGAATATCGCGCCGGTTTGTATACTCTTCCGGACGCAGTTCGTGCGGCATGCGTTCCGCTTCAGCGATCACCTCTGCCGGAAAGTTCTGCCGGAAACCGTGTGCGCGCAGAATGCTCTGCATTTCCGTATTCGGGTCGTCGCGGTGTCCGATGTCCTCAATCACCGTGCCGGAAAGCGGTTTAAACGGATCCGTCCACTCGTTCAGTTCAATTACAACTTTATGATCCGCCGGAATGTCTGCGAGCCCTTTTTTCCAGCCGCTCACGCGGATATCCTGACCGAGCCGCAGATTGTCCGGAATCACATACGCGTAATAGGGTGTGCGGCGCAGCAGACCGACCACCTCCGTATTCCGGCGTTCGATAATTTCCGCAACGCGGCCTTCGGGAAGCTGGTGTTCATGTACGCGGCCGCCGCGTGCCGGGCGTTTTCCGGCCGGTGTCAACAGTTCAACCATAACCCGGTCGCCGTCGAGCGCTGTTTTTAAATCATCCTTTGCGATGTACACTTCCTGTCTGTTTTCGTCTGCTGTAAAAATGGCGAATCCTTTGTCGGTAATATGAACCGTACCGGTGAGTGCCGGCAGCGGTTGCGCCGGCGCCCAGCGGTTCTTACGCAGATTTGCCACTTTACCCTGCTTTTCCAGATTGATTAACGCCTGCCGGAGTTTATTGCGTTCTGTGCTGCGCAGCCGCAGCGCTTTCGCCAGATCGGGGCGCGTCAGCGGCTGATACTTCGGGTGGTTCAGGTGAGCGAGGATGCGCTCTTCGAGCGCCGGTGTTGTTGTCATGAATGAAGAATAGACTTTATCTCAGTGCAATGAACAGGCAGAAAGAGGTTTAAAAGTCCAAGGTCAAAGGCATAGAGTCAGAAGTCAAAAATCTGGAAAGCTGCGACCTTTGACGTTGAGATTTTCGACAGGAGCATCATAAAATCTTTTGCAATTACCGGAACCGGCACCGGAGAAATTCTTGAAAGGAGTCAACAATGAAAAAATCTGAATCTGCCAAATGGATATGGTGCACGCAGAATGATCTGCGCGAGTACAATCAGACTGTGCTGTTAAAAAAAGAATTTTCAGCGCAGAAGATTTCCGGCGCGGAGCTGAAAATTACGGCGGACAGCTGGTATCGCGTCTCCATTAACGGCAGATGGGTTCACGACGGCCCGGCGCGCGCCTATCCGAACCATTATCTGTACGATGTGCACGACATCAGCGGTTTTTTGAAAAAAGGTAAAAACCGTATCGAAGTGATCGCGCGCTATTTCGGCATCGGCACATTTCATCAGATTCCGCAACAGGCGGGACTGTGGGCGGAAATTTCCGGTATCGGGAAGCCGGTGGTCACCGATGCGTCGTGGGAGGCAACGCCGGCGTATGCGTGGCAGTCGTGGACGCCGAAGATCAGCATTCAGATGGAGCCGTATGAACTGTACGACGCCGGACTTGAAACGGTATTTGACTGGCAGCCGGCGGTTGAAGTGAAGCGTAAAGGCAAACTGTCGCCGCGACCGGTGGCACTGCTGACGAAAGTTCCGCGCCGGTTTAAAAATCCGCCGGCAGCGGCAATTGTTGCACGCGTCATGCCGCAATACGCTGTGCCGGTTACACAGATCGCACATCCCGGCCTAATTGAAGCAAATCGCACCGTTGGCCGTCCGGTGATTCTGTATGCATTGCTGACCGTAAAGAAAAAGCAGACATTCGATTTTACACTGCCGAATCATGGCAGTGATAGCGCGCTGCATTTGCAGATTCCGTGCTGGCAGATTTCTGTCGCCGGACAAATCGTAACAAATAAAAAAATCGCACTGGCGGCAGGCACATACCCGGTATTGTTCTGCAATACGCAATTTTTCTCGCATGAAAAAGACTCCGTTTTCCCGTATTTAAATCTGCCCGGCGCACAATGGGACGGGTGGCGCGCCGCTGTATTGCAAGAGTATCTTTTTGCCGGCGACGATATGCTGTGGGTCTCTTTTGAAAATAAAGATGCACGCAGGGCAGAACGCGGATATTTCAAAACAATTGAACGGCTTGCGGCTGCGTGTAAAACGGAAGCGGATGTTCATAAATATCTGAAAACCGGCTTTGTTGACATTCCGGCAGACCGGATATTTATGGACGATCCGGCAGCGGAATTCGGTCTGCGCCGGGTACTTGGTGATGCACAAAAACTGATCGCTGGGAAAACAGTGAAGCCGTCAAAAACCGGCGATGTTGAGCTTTGTTTTGATATGGGCGAACAGACCTGCGGTTATTTTGATTTTTCAATCAAAGCTGATGCCGGTGTAATCGTTGATATTAATGCCATTGAGTACATCCGCAAAGACGGCGCACTGCAGCATGTATACAAGTTCAACCGCAACGGCATGCGTTATATTACAAAAAAAGGCGTCAACCGGTTCATCTCATTAAAGCGTCGTTCCGGTCGATACTTTTTCATCACGCTGCGCAATCAGAAAACGCCGGTCGAAATTCAGTCGTTCAAAATTATTGAATCCACCGCGCCGGTATCGCCGGCGGGATTTTTCAAGAGCAGCGATGCATCACTGAACCGCATTTGGGAAATTTCTGAACGAACACTCAAACTTTGCATGGAAGATACATTTACCGACTGCCCGCTGTATGAGCAGACCTTCTGGGTCGGCGATGCACGCAACGAAGCGCTGTATGCCTTCACGGCGTACGGCAACACAGATGTCTCGGCGCGCGGGCTCGAAATCTGCGCGCAGTCGCTCGAGCGCTATCCGATCGTCGGCTGCCAGGTTCCGTCGGCATGGGACTGTCTGCTGCCGGCATGGAGTTTTCTATGGGGCATGCAGGTCTGGGAACACTATTTCTATTCCGGCGATAAAGTTCTGTTGAAAAAACTTTGGCCGGCGGTGTTGAAAAATATCGACGGTGCACTCGGCATGCTCGACAGCAACGGATTATTTTCCGGAAAATTCTGGAACCTGCTGGAGTGGGCGCCGATTGATCAGAAACATGCAACGGTCCTGCACAACAGTTTGCTTCTCAGCGGCACAATTGCTGCCGCCGAAAAATGTGCCGCTGTACTGAACGACCTGCCGGCAGCGAAAAAACTGCGTGCGGCACGGCGGAAGCTGATTAAAGCTATCAACAAAACATGGAACGATAAAAAACAATCCTATCCCGACAGCATTCATGAAAACGGCCGGCCGAGTCCGAAAACCTGTCAGCAGACCTCCATGCTCGCTGTCATGTGCGATGTAATTGAAAAAGAGAACATCGCAGCCGCGCGCCGGAATCTGCTGAAAAAGCCGCAAAACATGACGCCGGTCTGTGCGCCGTTCGCGATGCAGTTTTATTATGAAGCGCTTGAACGGCTCAATGAACCTGAAGCGATCCTGAAGTCCATTTATAAAAGCTATCAGCCGATGATTGATGACGGTGCAACCACCGTTTGGGAAACATTCGCCGGCAGCACCGCATCGCCGAAAGGTTTCCCGACGCGCAGCCATTGTCACGCGTGGTCATCGAGTCCGGTCTATTTTCTCAATCGTATTATACTTGGAATCCGGCAGACCGCCGCCGGCGGCAGAGCGTTTGAAATCAGTCCGTGGGTGAAAGGGCTGAACTTTGCACGCGGCGCTACCGCAATTCCCGGCGGTGCAATTTCAGTCGACTGGAAACGCTCCGGCAGCAGCCTGAAACTCGTTGTCGATGCTCCGGAAAATGTAACGGTTGATTTTGTTTCTAACGCCAGCCTGCGCGGACTCGAAATTAATGTGATAAGAAATTAACCGTAATTTTCATTTTGCCGCCGCCGTCGAGATGTAGTTATAAGGCGGATTAAAGTGCGGCAGGAAAACGATATTGAGCAGTTTGAGTTGTCGATGGTGAATTTTTTTTCAATGGCAGCGAAAACATGTGAATACCCGTTGAGGCATCTTCATAAGATGGCATTTAATCCCGTACGACGCCTTGTCTGAAACGATTCTGATTTTGACTGGATGATTCTGTTTGATAAACGCTGGTTTTTACAAGCCTTCATGTTGCATAGCAACCGGCGTGCACAGCGGCGGATCAGGCACTTAACGACCGTCTTTCTGCAGGGTGGAAGAAGGCCGGGTTAGAGCGTTTTGTGTTTAATTTGTCGTTACCGCGTGGAGCATAATTGCCATTCCCTTCGGTCGCCGTTTCCGCAGGCTCAAGCCTCTTTTCGAGTCCAGTCTGCCCATGCATGAGCGGAGTTATTTTTGCCGGGATTTACAGGATAAACAGGGCAGGGGATAAATTATTCTGATCCCGGCGATCTTGTGAATCCCGTCAAAATTAATTTTGTAATTGTGGACAGGCAGGAACCAGTTCTATTTTTTCGCCGGAATTTCTCTGCCGAGCTTTGCAAGCACAGCTTTGAGGTCGGCCCAGGCTTCACCTTTATGGTTCGGAGAACGGAGCAGAAATGCCGGGTGATAGGTCGGCATCAGATCAATTCCGGCGTAGGTTTTCCAGGTGCCGCGCAGGCGCGTAATGGCGACCGGCTGATTTAACAGACCTTCCACCGCCGTTTTTCCAAGCGCGACAATAACTTTCGGTTTAACCATTTCAATCTGCGCGCGCAGATAGGGCAGACACGTGCTCATTTCTGCCGCAGACGGAACACGGTTTCCCGGCGGCCGGCACTTCACCACATTGGCGATAAAAACCTCTGCGCGTTTATAACCCATCGCGTCAATCATTTTGTCGAGCAGTTGTCCAGCTCTGCCGACGAACGGACGCCCCTGTTCGTCCTCGTCCGCGCCGGGACCTTCGCCGACAAACATGACGTCCGGTACATTCCGGTTGCCTTCGCCCGGAACCGTATGTTTACGCACCTTTGCCAGCGGGCAGGCGGTGCATGTTGAAATCTGTACCGCAATTTCTTCCAGCGTTTTGCCGGTGACGGCGACAACCGGCAGCGGCGTTTTCCCCGGCGCTGCGCTTTTTTGCGCAGACTGGAAAGTCCGCGCCACTCGCTCTGCCGGAATGGTTGCAGAACGGATATTCCCGTCAGTCCTTTCCGGTATTTTCGGCGCTAATGCCGCCAGCGTTTCCGGCGCAACGTCAAGTGTATCGATGCCTTCCTCTTTTTGAAATTCGAGGAACGCTCGCACGTTTTCCAATAGCTGGGCACGGTTCATAAATCATTTTCAGTATTCACCGGAACGCCGGGATTATCAATCTAATCGTATGTATATTGCCGATTTTATGTTTTGCCACCGGCACCGGAAATCCTGCAAACTGCACTGCATTAATTTTTTAATGAAGGGAATCGCACATGAGCGGACTGACATTTCTGATCGTATTTTTGGTTTTAATGACGTTGATTGCAGTAGTTCCCCAGTTGCTCCGGCGCTTTCATGTTCCGTCCGTTGTTGCCATCATGCTGATCGGAATTGTCATCGGCCCGAGCGGCATTGATTTGATTTCGCACCTGAACAGTTTTCTCGGCCGGGGTTATCCCACCGTTCAGATTTATACCGTGCTCGATGCCATCGGACTGCTCGGTCTTGTTTTTCTAATGGCGCTTGCCGGCATGGAAGTGAACCTGAAAATTATGAAAGCAGAAAAAAAAGCTGTTACATGGCTGAGTCTGCTCACATTTTCCATTCCCGCCGCCGCCGGGTATTTCGTCTATTGGATATTTGAGCCGTCCGATACCATCGGCAAGTGGGTTTACGCTTCACTGTTTGCATCACATTCCGTCGGTATCGTATTTCCGGTAATCCGGGAGTTAAAAATTTCGCATACGCGGTTCGGTGTTGCCGTCCTCGCAGCCACTGTGATCACTGACATCGCCAGTCTCATTCTGCTTGCCATTTGCATTCAGTTTAAACGTCATGAAAGTTCCGCTAAAGTTGCCGACAGCATTTCAATCTTCGACCGTATTGATCCCGCAGTTTTCGGCGGCTGGTTTCCCGTTGTCTTCGTGGTCGTTATTCTGCTTTTTATCGTGCTGTCATTCTGGCTGATTCCAATGATTGCACGCGCAGCCTTTTCGCGACTCGGCCCGCATGACGACGCGCGCTTATCCTTCTTTCTCGTCGGACTGCTCGGTATCGCATTCATCGGCGAGCTCATCGGTATCAGTATTATCGTCAGTTCGTTTATTTGCGGCATGGCGATGATCACCGTACCGGCGTTTCATGAACAGAGCCGCGTGCTGTACCGGAAAATTGAAGGTATCGGCTACGGCTTTGTTGTGCCGTTTCTTTTTCTAACCATCGGGATGAAAACTGATTTGCGTGTTTTGTTCGATGCGTGGGAAAATATTGCACTTGCCGCCCTGACTTTGATTGGACTTGTTGCCAGCAAGGTCGGATCCGGCTGGCTGGCGATGCGTTTTTCCGGTTTCGACAATAAAAAAGGACTGTGCGCCGGATTAATGACTGTGCCGCAACTGTCTGCCACACTGGCCGCCGCTGCGGTTGCGCTCCAGCTCGAAATGATTTCAGCGACATTTTTTAATGCGATTGTCTGTCTCTCTATCTTTACCACGCTGCCGATTCCGACGCTCGTCAAACTCGTTATTGAAAAAGGCAATATCCGTTTTGACAGCATAGAAGAGCAACTCAAGGCCAGCAACATTTCCATCGGCGGCGATTTTAAGAAAGAAGACCTCGTTTAAATCACGCCGTTTATCTCTTCAGAGTCGACTTTAACTGTCGAACGGATGCCGCCGCGTGCGGTGAAATCTCCGCGTACAACCATCCGGCGCGGTTTGCAGACGTGCATGAGATCGGTAAAAATCCGGTTGGTCACATCTTCGTAAAATGATCCTGCATTGCGGAACGAGAAGAGATACAGTTTCAGCGATTTACTCTCAACGCAAAGTTCAGCGGGAATATAGTCAATGGTGATGCGCGCAAAATCGGGCTGACCGGTAATCGGGCACAGCGATGTAAATTCATCAGTTTCAAAAGTAATCCAGTAATTGCGCTGCGGATTTGAATTTTTAAATGTTTCCAGAATGGCGGCGTCCGGTGCTTGCGGATAATTCATTTCGCCTTTTTTTAATAATTTCAGTCCGGTTGTATCACTCACAATTTTATCTTTCATTTTAAAACCTAAAAGAATGTGCAGACCGCTGCAATCATTTATTTGTTAGCTTCCAGGTTTCGAAAAATACTCTATCAGCTCGTCAAAATTATTCCAGATGTGATCGGGTGTAAAGCCGCCGGTATTTCCGATGCCGTAGGTTAAAAATGCAGAATGAACGCCGGCACGCTGTGCGGCTTCAAGGTCAGTATGGTGATCGCCGATCATCCATGTGTTTTCCGGTGCGGCGCCGGCTTCCTGCATCAATTCAAAAATCCCGGCCGGCGCCGGTTTCAGGTCCGGCAGGTCGCCGCCGCCGATAATCCGGAAGAACGGTTTTCCGTTAACGAGATGTTCAAGAATCTGGCATGCGGCGTCGCTGGTTTTATTCGTCAGCACCGCGAGTTTCCAGCCCTGTTTTGTCAGTGTTTTTAATCCGTTTTGCACGCCGGGATAAAGCTGTGTTTCATCAAGCATGTGTTTACGATACAGCCCGCGATACAGTCCGAGCGCTTCATCCGTGTCAATACCGGATTTTTTAAGGGCGCGTTCCACGAGCTGCCGGATCCCATCGCCGATACACGCGTCAATTTCGGTGCGGCTGAGCGGTACGAGTGAATAGTGTCTGCGCATCAGGTTGATTGCGGTGGCAAGATCGGCAACCGTATCGGCGAGTGTTCCGTCGAGATCAAAAATTAAAAGTCCGGTTTTCATAAAACAAACAGTTTAAGCGGAAACGGCGCGGTTTTCCATAAACAAAAGTGAATAAAAATTTTGAACACCGGCAGAAAAATTTGTGTCATAGTAATATCTTGTTTGGGAAAGGAGTTCTGTGAAAAAATTATCTGTATTTTTGTTTGTTTGCATTTCGTTTGTGTGCACCGGTTTCCCCGGGAGTGAAGGTGTCGCGGTACTGCGCGAAACCGGCCGTGCATTTGTGGAAGTGGCAAAAGCGGTCACGCCGGCAGTGGTCTCCATCCGCGTAGAACAGACGATTACAACGCAGCAGCCGATGTCCGGTGCATCGCCGTTTGATTTTTTCTTCGGCCCTCAATACCGGCAGCAGCCGCGTGAACGCCGGCAGACCGGACAGGGGTCCGGATTTATCATTACCGCCGACGGTTACATTCTCACCAACAACCACGTTGTAAATGATGCCGATTTAATTACCGTTACACTGAAAGACGGTCGTGAATTCACTGCTGAGCTCGTCGGCACCGATCCTGAAACGGAAATTGCACTGATTCGCATTAAAGGTGAAAATCTGCCGGTGGTAAAACTAGGCGATTCCGATGACCTGGAAGTCGGCGAATGGGTGATCGCGGTTGGAAATCCGTTTGGATTGCAGGAAACTGTGACCGCCGGAATCATCAGCGCCACCGGCCGCAGCCAGGTCGGCATCACCGATTATGAAAATTTTATTCAAACCGATGCCGCAATCAATCCCGGGAATTCCGGCGGCCCGCTCGTAAACGTTGACGGGGAGGTCATTGGAATCAACACTGCAATTTACAGCCGCAGCGGCGGCTATATGGGTATCGGCTTCGCCATTCCAATCAACATGGCGGTTGATATTAAAGATGCGCTGATTCAGGATGGACGCGTGCAGCGCAGCATTATCGGTGTGGTATTGCAGGAGCTCACGCCGGAACTCGCTGAAAGTTTCGGACTGCAGAATACCGACGGTGTACTGGTTGCGCAGGTCACCGAAGATTCCGCAGCCGAAGACGCCGGAATTGAAGCCGGCGATGTCATTATTGAATTCAATAAAACGCCGGTGAAAGAAATGGCGCAACTGCGCAACCGCATTGTCGCTGTCCCGCCCGGCACAGCCATTACTCTCGCTGTGTTACGCAACGGTGAGCAGAAAGAATTTACATTTTCGACGCGTGCGCGTGACGGACTCGCCGGCGGCAGTTCTGACGTCCTTAAAAAAGCCGGATTCAAAACCGAAGAGCTTAACGAAGAACTTTTGCGCCGCATGCAGCTGCCGCAGAGCACCGCCGGAATTCTGGTGAGCGAAGTCGATCAGGCCGGATCGGCATGGCGCAGCGGACTGCGTACCGGCATGATTATTTTGTCCGTCAACCGCATGCCGGTTGCCGACACCATCACATTTAATAAAGCGCTGCAATCCGTTCATGGCGATGCCATGCTGCTGCTCGTTCAGATTCCGCGTTACGGCGCGCGTTATATGGTTGTAAAACTGGAGAGCAAATAATGTTCGTGCGCGTTGAAACGCCGGAACAGATTGAAACAGTCGCGTGCCTTGCGCGGCCGATCTGGCGCGAACATTACGAGCCGATCTGCGGATGCAATCAGGTTGAATATATGCTTGAACAATTCCAGTCCGTTCCGGCGATTACCAAACAGATTCGGGAAGAGAATTACCAGTATTATCTCATCGCGCCGGACGGCGGCGCGCCGGTCGGTTACCTGGCAGTTCAGCTGCGCGCAGAAGAGATGTTTTTCAGTAAACTCTATCTGCAAAAACCGGCGCGCGGCAAAGGTTATGGGCGTGCCGCGATTGAATTTGCCGCCGGAATCTCAAAAGCCAGCAGCAAGCCGTACATGATGCTCACGGTCAACCGGAAGAATAAAGACACCATTGCCGCTTACCAGAAATGCGGCTTCTACATCCACGAGGGAAAAATCACCGATATCGGCAATGGTTTTGTAATGGACGATTATATCCTGCGCAAAGACACGCCGTAACAGCAGCTGCGGATCTTATGGACTCTGCCGATAAAGCCGTTAGGTTTTAGAGCATTTCCCGTTTAACCTGCCGCTACCGCATGGAGCAAAATTGCCATGCCCGGCCGGTCACTGCTTGCGCCGGCTCACGCCGCTATAAAAAAGGGCAGACAGGAATATCCGCCCCGCGTTTTATTTTAATCTTTCCCGAGATTACACAGATTGCATTGGCGGCAATCAATGCCCGGCGGCGCCCATGGATTTCCGTTCTTACGGGCTTTGCGTCGCTGGTTCCAGTTGATGATGCCAAGAAAAATTCCGAGCAGAATAAATGCGCCGGGCGCCTGTCCCAGCAGCATGAAATCGGTGCTCCAGCCTTCGATGAGTTTAATTTGAAACAGGGAGCCGCCCGTCAGAAACTCGCGCACACCGCCGAGCAGAGTTAACGAACAGGTAAAGCCGAGTCCCATTCCAAGTCCGTCGGCGATAGATGCAACTACGCCGTTTTTTGCGGCGAACGCTTCGGCACGACCGAGCACGATGCAGTTAACCACGATGAGCGGAATGAAAATTCCGAGTGCTTCATAGAGTGACGGCGGCGCGTAGGCCTGCATCAGCATGTCAACAATTGTAGTGAATGCGGCGATGACGACGATGTAGCAGGGGATGCGCACTTTTTTCGGAACGATGTTGCGGATAAGCGAAATTGCGGCGTTACTGCCGAGCAGCACGCAGGTGGTAGCAACTCCCATTCCGAGCCCATTCACGGCGTTGTTTGTTACGGCGAGCGTCGGGCACATTCCGAGCATCAGTACAAACGTCGGATTTTCACGGAAGATTCCTTTGCTGAATTCTTTAAATAGTTTCATGGTTTTTCAGTTCAGAGTTCGGGGTTTAGAGTTCAGGGTTATTGAAAATTGTTCATTGTTTATTGGGCATTGATAATTGCATCGCGGTTGTTGGTAAAGGTTGCGGCGATAGTGTAAACTGCATCGGCGACGGCGCGGCTGGTGATGGTTGCGCCGGTAACGGCATCCAGTGTGCCGCCGTCTTTTTTCACCGTCCACGGCACATCGCCGGCGTTCACCTGCATGCCGGAAAACTGGTCGAGCACACGGTTCGGCGGCAGTCCGCTTTCCTGTGCGCCGGAAAGAATACCGGAAATTGTTTTCTGCCGCTTGCGGTCGGTGACCACGGTTCCGAGTCCCGGCGTTTCCGCCTGCTGTGTGACAAGCACGGTGGTGATTTTCCCGTCCGGCGTTAAACCGGCGAGTACAGTGATGCCGCCGTTATATCCTTTCGGCGTGACGGTTTCGCCGGCGAAACCGACAATTTTACCGGCGTTGCGCGCGGTGTAAAATGTCACATTGCCGGCAGTAACAGCTTCATCGCCGGGCTGGTTGTCGAATGCCGGCAGAACGTCGCGCAGCGCTGCGTTGGTTTTCTGTATCTGCGCGTTTTTAATCGGCGCGGCGGTGACGAGATACACCCAGCCGAGCAGGGCGGCGGCAACGGCAGCAATGATGGTCATCGCCGCAACCAGCGGGAAAATTTTTACTTTATCAATTTTCATTTTTTGTCCACGCAAAGGCGCAAAGAGCGCCGGTATTATTCTTCAAAATTATTCACGACTCGAATGATTCCTTCTTTTAAGATTCCAACATTAAAATTGATTAAAAGTCCGAGCTGTCTGCCGGTGAGTTTCAGATACGTTAATGTTTGTCTGGAAAACAATGGTTTCATTGTTTCCACCGCTTTTACTTCCACAATAATTAAATCATTCACAATTAAATCAATGCGATAGGCATTTTCATCTATGACGACTCCTTGAAACCGTAGCGGAAGAATAACTTCCTCTTGAACTTGAAATCCTTTGTCGCGCAGAACTTTCGCCAGGCATTTCCGGTATGCAGACTCCAGCAGCCCGGGTCCAATTCCTTGATGGACTTCAATCGCTGCGCCGATAATCGCATGCGATAAGCTGTTCAAATCCTGAGTCATTTCTTTGCTGCCTCTGCGGCTTTGCGCGGGCTTGTGTATCCGAACGGTTTTCCAATCGTAAAGCGGTCGATCAGCGGCGTGAGTGCGTTCATGAAGAGAATGGCGAAGCTGACGCCTTCGGGATAGCCGCCCCAGATACGAATGACGCTGGTGATGATGCCGCAGCCGAATCCGAAAATCAGCGCGCCGCGCGATGTGATCGGCGAGGTGACCATGTCGGTTGCCATAAAAAACGCGCCGAGCAGCAGCCCGCCGGAGAGTACATGATAGAGTGCCGGCGGTGTGAGTTCAGGATTCACATGATGAACAGCGCCGGTGATGATTGCGACGGTGCCGATAAATGCCAGCGGCACCTGCCAGCGGATCAGTTTAAACGCAAATAAAATTCCGGCGCCGATGATGAGCGCCAGCGCCGATGTTTCACCAAGACAGCCGCCCACATTGCCGAAAAACAGATCGGATATCGATGCCAGTACCGGAGTTTCGTCAGCGAGCGGTGTTGCGCCGGTAAGCGCATCGCACACAAAGAAATTTCCTGCGTTCGGTGCAACCCAGGTTGTCATGAGTGATGGAAATCCGATGAGCAGTGCAACGCGCGCAACGAGCGCCGGATTGAACGGATTAAAACCGAGTCCGCCAAAAAGCTGCTTGCCGAGCCCGATGGCGAGCAGTGAACCGAGAACACAAATCCACCACGGGGCGCCGGCGGAAAGATTCATAGCAAGCAGAACGCCGGTAACGGCTGCGCTGCCGTCTTTCCACGACCGAATATCCCGCTTTGCCAGCCGCGTCCAGATGATCTCCGTTGCAATGCAGCCGGCGGTGCAAAGTACAATAACGCGCAGTGCGTTGAAGCCGAAAAACCAGACAGATGCAATCAGTGCCGGAATCAATGCCGCCAGCACCTGAAACATAATTTTCACAATACTTCCGCGCGCACTGATGTGCGGGGAATTACTGATGATTAACTGATCCGGATCGGGCAGTTGAATAGGATTATTTTTTTCTGACATAAAAACTCTTTATTTTTTCTCTATATAAAAATCATTCAGTCCTTAATTATTCTGATCGTTTTTATCGATTAAGATTTTTTACGGCGTGCCGCTATAATCTCCGCTTTCGCGCGTTTAAAGTGCTGGTTCAGCGGCCGGTGCGCCGGACAGATGTAACTGCACGATCCGCACTCAATGCACGCCATAACATTCAGTTTTTCGGCGATGTCAAAGCGTTCGTTTTCCACTGCCTGACTGATGGTCGCCGGCAGAATATCCATCGGACAGCAGTCAACGCAGCGTCCGCAGCGGATACACGGCTCATCAGAATAAAAAGCGACCTGACTGAACGGAATAAGCAGAATGCCGGAGGTGCTTTTCATCACCGTTAAATCAAGCGAGTGCTGCGCAAAGCCCATCATCGGTCCGCCGATCAAAAGTTTGGCCGGCTGCTCCGAAATTCCGCCGGCGAGTTCAATGGCGGCTGCAATCGGTGTGCCGATCCGTAAACGCCAGTTGCCGGGATGTACCACCGGCTCGCCGGTAACGGTAGTGATACGTTCAATCGAGGGAATCCCATGCACAACGGCAGCGGCTGCAGCGGCGGCGGACGCAACATTAATGACGACGCAGCCGGTATCGGCCGGCAGTCCGCCTATTGGAACCTCGCGGCCGGTAAGGGCATAAATCAGTTGTTTTTCGGCACCCTGCGGATAGTTTACCGGCAGTGTGCAAACGCTAACACCGTATGTGCCGGCATTTTCGTTCAGTTTGGCTGCCGCATCCAGTTTATTTGCTTCAATGCCGATATAGATTTTTTTAATGCCAAGAATTTTCGCACTGATTGCCGCACCAAGCAGAACTTTGTCGCTTTCTTCCAGCATGAGGCGGTGGTCGGCGGTGAGATAGGGCTCGCACTCAGTGCCGTTTAAAATCAGAATATCCACCGGTTTTTGCGGATAAAATTTTACGTGCGTCGGGAAACCGGCACCGCCCATACCGAGAATACCGGCATCGGCAATCCGTTTTTTTAAAGTATCCGGCTCGGCGCTTTCCCAGTGTTCAATCGGGTCGAACGGCAGCCCCCATTCATCGTTGCCGTCGGCTGTAATTTCGATGGCCGGCACGCTGGCACCGCCGGGGCCGGGACATTTATCCATGGCCGTAATTTTTCCGCTTGTCGGCGAGTGCAGCGGCGCAGAAATAAACCCGCCGGCTTCAGCCAGCAGCGACCCTTTTTTTACTTCATCGCCGACCTTGACCACCGGTTGCGGCGGCACGCCGATATTCTGATGCACAATTACGGTGTATTTCGGTTGCAGCGGCGCAGTTTGCACCGGTATGCCGGCGGACAGCGCTTTACTGTCGTCCGGATGAACGCCGCCTTTAAACTTCCGGGGTTTATCGTTCATTTCAAAGCTCCTTCATACGCGCCGGCGGCCTGTTGATCTGCGAGGCGCAGCGCCGTCGTCGGACAGCCCGCTTTTTCAACCAGATCGGACAGCGGCGGATTGGAATAATTTGTTTCAACCAGAAAACCTTTCACAGTCATTTGACTCTCACTGTCGGCGGCCTTCACGCATTTCCGGCAGCCGATGCACGCGGTTTTACAAACTTTTCGTTTCAGCGCGCCTTTTTCCGGCGAGTTACAATAAACGTGCACATTCACCGTTGCCGGTACGAGCGCAATCAGGTTTTTCGGACACGCAGCCACACACTTGCCGCAACCGACGCAAATCTCCGGATGCACAACCGCCAGCCCGTCGCGTATTTCAATCGCAT